>NZ_JBSXNZ010000087.1:0-131638 GCF_056857895.1 Marinobacter sp. B-21 | reverse complement strand
CAATGGAAGCGAGTTCACACTCGAGCTCGCAACCTGATGCGGCTTGGACTGGTGGAGGAACGGGCTTGGAAAAGCGCGACAAACGGGCGCGGGCCTTGGTGGAATAGCGGGGCATCGCATATGAATGCCGCACTCCCCAAGAAGGTCTTTAACCGCCTGTCTCTGGTAAGCTTGTTGGATACGATGACTCGGCTTCAGAGCCAGCCATGAACCGCCGTATACGGAACCGTACGTACGGTGGTGTGAGAGGACGGGGGAGGTAACTCCCCCTCCTACTCGATCTCAGTCAGGGCATTCAGCCCATCTTGAACAGTTCACCCAGCTTGGTTGCCAGCATCATGTCGCCCTCGGCGCGCAGCTGGCCGGCCATGAACGCCTGCATGCCGTCCGTCTCGCCAGAAACGATGCCCTGCAGGGTTTCGGAGTTCATGATCAGGGTAACGGAGGGGTCGTCATGGGCGCCCTCGTGCATCTTGCAGGTGCCATCGTTGATGACCAGGTGGTAGGTTTTGTCGTCTTCGATGTCGAACTGGAAAACCAGGTCCAGGCCCTGCGCTGCGTCTGCGTTGAAATTCTGTTCGAGCTGTTCAAATACCTGAGCTACAGACATTGTTTTACCCTTTTTGATGGTTGTCTTGTCATGACGGCGGCTTGATGTCCCTGGCTTTACGAGCCTTTTCGGGTGCCTGGGTGGAGCCGGCCTCGCAATCCGACTTTATGGCGAGTGGTCGGTTCTGTCAAGGCCGATCGAACGCTTGTTTTAATTTTTTTGCTCTCCTTATCACCGCAAATTCGGTAAGTTACACTCTTGCCTTTGCACACTCAGTTGGAGAAGCACTTTGGAGTTCCTGACAGAATACGGTTTGTTTTTGGCCAAGATCGTAACCTTGGTAGTGGCGGCGCTGGTCGTGATCTCTGTCATCATGTCGGCAGCCCAGAAGGACCGGGGCGATCATGAGGGCGAGGGAGAGCTCAAAATCCGGAAACTCAATGAAAAATACCGCAAATTGCGGGAGGTCATTCAGGCCAGGCTGATGTCTGATCACGAACGCAAGGCGTTCGAAAAGGCCCGGAAGAAAGAACAGAAAGCCGAGAAAAAAGCTGCCAAGGTGAAAAAGCAGGAGAATGATGCTAAGGAAGAGAGCCGCGGGCGCGTCTACGTGCTTGATTTTGACGGCGACATCAAAGCCAGCGACACCGATCCTCTGCGCAGGGCCATCACTGCCGTACTGAGCGTAGCCGACCCGGAAAAGGACGAAGTCGTCATTCGTCTCGAGAGCGGTGGCGGGCTGGTTCACTCCTACGGTCTTGCCGCCGCTCAGCTGGACCGTATCCGCACCAAAGGTGTCCGCCTGACCGCCTGTGTCGACAAGGTCGCAGCCAGTGGCGGTTACATGATGGCCTGTGTTGCAGACAAAATCGTTGCGTCACCCTTTGCCATTCTGGGGTCTATCGGTGTTGTTGCCCAGCTTCCCAATTTCCATCGCTTCCTCCAGAAAAACAATGTCGATTTCGAAGTTCTGACAGCTGGCGAGCACAAGCGGACCATGACGATTTTTGGTGAGAACACCGATAAAGGCCGCCAGAAATTCCTCGAAGATCTTGAAGATACCCATGTTCTGTTCAAGGAATATGTCAGCGAACGTCGGCCGGAACTGGATATCACCGCCGTAGCCAACGGCGATATCTGGTTTGGAAAGCGGGCACTGGAGGTGAAACTGATCGACGAGATCAAGACCTCCGACGAATATCTCATTGAAGCCTGCGACAGGGCAGATGTAGTCTCAGTGGCCTACCAGCGCAAACGGACGCTCCCGGAAAAACTCGGGTTGGCCGCCAGTACAGCGCTTGAACACACCGTCTGGAAAATACTGAGTGCGTTTCGCAACCAGAAAATCCAGTAGCCTACAGAAAGCGGGGAACAATCATGACAAACAACACCGAATTCAAAGCATGGCGCGTTGAGGAACAGGGTGGAGAGTACGTTGGGGCAGAGCAAACCCTCAGTACCTCAGACCTTCCGGAAGGTGACGTACTCATCCGGGTTACCCACTCTTCTCTGAATTATAAGGATGCGCTGTCGGCCTCCGGTAACAAAGGGGTTACCCGTTCCTTCCCTCACACCCCCGGCATTGACGCCGCCGGCGAGGTTGTGGAGTCGGCCACCGGCACCCCATCGGCGGGTAGCCCGGTTATTGTCACCGGTTACGATCTGGGCATGAACACCGATGGCGGTTTTGGCGAATACATCCGTGTACCCGCTGGCTGGTGCGTGCCCATGCCTTCCGGCTGGAATGCCAGAACCGCCATGATCTATGGCACCGCCGGCCTTACCGCCGGCCTCTGCGTTCAGAAACTCCTGACCATGGGCGCGAAACCCGAACAGGGCAAAGTCGCTGTTTCCGGTGCCTCCGGCGCAGTTGGTTCCGTCGCCGTTGAACTGCTCTCGAAACTCGGGTTCGATGTCGTCGCCATCAGCGGCAAAGCCGACCACGCCGACGACCTCAAAGCCCTGGGCGCCAAAGAAGTCGTGGGCCGCGAAACCCTGGCCGAAGAAAAGAAACCCATGGTTAAACCAGTCTTCGCCAACGCGGTAGACACCGTCGGCGGCGGCCCACTGGCCGAACTGCTCAAACAGATCCTGCCCGGTGGCTCCGTTTCATGCTGCGGCCTCGTTGCAGGACCTGGGATGCAGACAACCGTGCTGCCGTTTATCCTGCGTGGCGTCAACCTGCTGGGTGTGGATTCGGTTGAAATCCCGCTGGCGGAGAAAGAAGCGGTCTGGAAGAAGTTCGCGGGTGAATGGGCCTGCCCGAAGACTGAAGCTTCGGCCCGTGATATCGGGCGAGGTGAGCTGGAGGGGGCGTTGAAGGCGTTCTTGAAGGGTGAGTCTTCCGGGAAAATTGTTCTTGATCACTCGAAGTAAGAAGCAAGATTGAGGAAGAGGCTTCCTGGTTTGTCGGATTACGGCTTCGCCTGATCCGACCTACAGGTACTGGGAAAGTCATGCACATCGGGGTCAGAAGAAAGCTTTCTTCTGACCCCTTTTTCAATCACTTCATACTCTAATGCCAGAAAAGTCTGAGTTAAGAGGCCCGACGCCGAAAGAGAGGGATATCAGTATCGGTAGCCGCCTGATATCCCTGGCTGAAGAAGTTCAGACATCTCTCCGCCTTGGTAATATCCTTGTCAGGTCGAAGCACATAAGCATCGAACCCGCACCGCTTCATGAACTGAAGCTGATCCAGCAACACATCCCCGATGGCCCGCAGCTCATTCACATAGCCGAAACGTTCCCGCAGCAACCGCGCAATACTGTAACCGCGGCCATCACTGAACTTCGGAAAATTCACCGCAATCACCGGCAGCTCATTCACCCGGCCATCCAGAATCTCTGGCTCATCGTGGCTGTCGAACCACACGCCGATGTCCTCACGGCCAGTAAAATGCTCATGGCCGGCCAGCCACAGATCCGCCGGGATCAGCGCCGGCTGGTCAGCGGGAATATCCAGTGACTCGCCCTCAGCAGGGCGGGGAACCACAACCCAGTTGTCGTGACGGATGCTGCCATCCCGGGAAATAACGTTAGGCATAAACCCGCTCCTTGAAAGGGTCAATTCCAACACGGCGATAAGTGTCCAGGAAGGTTTCTTCCTCCGTGCGCTTATCCACAAACACATCAATGATTTTGGCGATTACCTCGGGCATCTCGTTCCGTGCAAACGACGGCCCCAGAATCTTGCCAATTGAGGCATCATGGTGGGACGAACCGCCCAGACTGATCTGATAGAACTCCTCACCCTTCTTGTCGACCCCGAGAACTCCGATATTGCCAACATGGTGGTGACCACAGGCATTCATACAGCCGGAGATGTTCAGATCAATGTTGCCCAGGTCGTACAGGTAATCGAGATCATCGAACTTTCGCTGGATGGCTTCGGCTACGGGGATCGATTTGGCGTTGGCCAGGGCGCAGAAATCACCACCGGGGCAGCAGATCACATCCGTCAGGGTGTTCAGGTTGGCGGTGCCAAACCCCATGGGGACAATGGCCTGCCACAGGTCCAGCAGCTGTTCCTGGCGAACATCCGCAAGCACCACGTTCTGATGGTGGGTTACCCGGATTTCGCCAAAACTGTATTCATCGGCCAGATCCGCGATCTGTTCAAGTTGCCGGTCAGTGACATCACCCGGAGGCGTCCCTGTCTTCTTCATGGTCAGGTTAACAATGGCATAACCCGGCTTTTTGTGGCTGTCCACGTTATGAGTCAGCCACTGGTCAAAGCCCCTGTGCTCGAAACGCTGGCTAGCCAGCAAGTCCGTGGCATTGTCGAGTGCCGCGTAATCCGGCTCGGTGAAGTAGCCCTGGATGCGCTCAATGGCCTCGCGGGTAAGGCGGGTCGGGGAATCCTTGATGTGGGCCCACTCGGCTTCGACCTTTTCGGCAAACCCTTCCGGCGTCAGTGCCTTGACCAGAATCTTGATACGGGCCTTGAACTTGTTATCCCGGCGACCGTACCGGTTATAAACCCGGAGCACAGCTTCCAGATAGGTGAGCAGATCCAGCTCGGGAAGAAATCCACGAATCACCGGCCCGACCATCGGCGTGCGGCCAAGGCCACCGCCAACATGAACCCGGAAGCCCAGTTCACCGGCATCGTTGCGAACCATCTGCAGGCCGATATCGTGCACCTGAATGGCCGCACGGTCTGTCTGTTCCGACGCATTCACAGCAACTTTGAATTTGCGTGGCAGGAACGCAAATTCCGGGTGGAAAGTAGACCATTGGCGAATGATTTCGCAATAGGGCCTCGGGTCTGCAATTTCGTCAGACTGAACCCCGGAGAACTGGTCCGTGGTGGTGTTCCGGATGCAGTTACCGCTGGTCTGGTTGGCGTGCATCTCCACTTCGGCCAGTTCTGCCAGAATGTCAGGAACATCCTCAAGCGCCGGCCAGTTCAGCTGCACGTTCTGACGAGTTGTGAAATGGGCATAGCCTTTGTCATAGTCACGGGTGACGCGTGCCAGCCTGCGCAACTGGTCAGAACGCATCATGCCGTAGGGAACACAGATCCTGAGCATCGGGGCAAGACGCTGAATGTACAGGCCATTCTGCAGGCGCAGGGGAAGGAACTCATCTTCAGCCAGTTCGCCGGCCAGGGCCCTCTCGGTCTGGTCACGGAACTGGGCAACCCTTTCGGCAGCTAACTGACGATCATGTTCATCGTATACGTACATAGTAGGAAGATCCTGCTTGAAAGCGTCATATCCGGGCCGACGGCCTTATATCTGCGGGAAAGGATAACAGCGGGTTTTTATTCTTAAAATGATTATTTCAAAATATGTTTATCGATTCAGGCGATAAGCGGGCGGAACAACGGACTGGACGAATATCAATTTCCTGCTTAACTTAAAAGCGTCAGCGGAGCAGTTGCACCTCGCTGTTACCTTAATAACAAGAACGCGACATTGAACCCGGAAAGAGGAAAAGACATGAAGAAGACCATGCGCTCAGATAGCCAGGCTGATGCCGTTGCCGCCGTTCTGCTGGTCATCCTGGCCGTCGCATTTGCGGTGGTCTGGGTCTCCAGCCAATAACCTTACTGGCTGGCCAGGACCAGGTTCACGATCACAATCAGCCCCACCACAAAACTGGCGGTGAATAACACGCCGGCAATAATGTAGGGCCAGGGGCTGTGGCTTGAAAAATCCTCTTCCCGGCGCTTGTCGGACTGAACCCCGAAAGCGCCGGCCAGGATGCTTTGCATGACTTTCAGAACGCCGGGTCCCTTTGGTTTTTGTTGATCCTTGTTTTCCGCCCCGGAGGATTCCGTCATAAAGCCGCCCCTGTTATCAGCCGTATCTGAAGCTTACTCCGCCGGATCGTATGCCAGGCTTGGCGCCAGCCAGCGTTCCGCTTCAGCCTTGGAAATACCTTTGCGTGCAGCATAGTCCTCAACCTGATCCGCGCCAATTTTCCCGACCGCAAAGTATTTGGATTCCGGATGGGCAAAGTACCAGCCAGACACCGCCGCCGCCGGGAACATGGCAAAGTGCTCGGTCAGTTCGATACCGGCCTTGTTGGTGGCATCCAGCAGATTGAACAGCGTGGCCTTCTCAGTGTGATCCGGGCAGGCGGGATAACCCGGCGCAGGGCGAATGCCCCGATACCGCTCCTTGATCAGATCGGCACTGCCCAGCTGCTCGTCGGCGGCGTAGCCCCAGAATTCCTTCCGGACCCGCTCATGCATGCGCTCGGCAAACGCTTCAGCCAGCCGGTCGGCCAGGGCCTTGACCATGATGGCGTTGTAATCGTCATTGGCGTCCTTGAACTCGACCGAGAATTCCTCGGCACCCACGCCCGTGGTTACCGCGAAACCGCCCACATAGTCACAGGTGTCCGACCCTTCTGGGGCCACGAAATCGGAAAGGGCCATCATCGGTTTGCCTGGCGCCTTCTCGTCTTGCTGGCGAAGATGGTGCAGGGTGGTCAGCTCTTCCGAGCGGGACTCATCCGTGTACAACACAATGTCGTCTCCGCGCCGGTTGGCCGGCCAGAAACCGATGACGCCACGGGCAGATACCCGCTTTTCACCGATCATCCGGCGGAGAATCGTCTGGGCATCATCAAACAGGTGCCGCGCAGCCTCGCCACGCTTCGGGTCATCAAATATGGCCGGGTATTTTCCGGAAATATCCCAGGACACGAAAAACGGTGTCCAGTCGATGTAATCGACCAGTTCGTTAAGATCATACTCCTCAAACACCCGGATACCGGTGAAGGCCGGTTTTGGCGGCTGATAGCCCTCAAAACTGATGTCCGGCGCGCGATCCCGGGCTTCCTTCAGGGATACCAGCCTGGTGCGGTCGCCCCGGTTCTTGCGTCGCTCGCGGATCTTGTCGTATTCGGTGCGGGCGGCGCCCACCAGGTCCGGTTTGGCGGTCTTGCTGAGCAGTTGCGAAGCCACATTCACACAGCGGGAGGCGTCCGACACGTACAGGGCGACGTCATTCTTGTACTGGGGCTCGATCTTGACCGCTGTATGGGCCTTGGATGTGGTGGCGCCACCAATCATCAGCGGAATGTCGAAATCCAGCCGCTGCATTTCCCGGGCGACGTGGACCATCTCATCCAGGGACGGTGTGATCAGGCCGCTGAGGCCGATAATATCGACGTCATGCTTTTTTGCGGCGTCCAGGATCTTGTCACAGGGCACCATAACGCCCAGATCGATCACCTCGTAGTTGTTGCACTGAAGCACCACGCCCACGATGTTCTTGCCGATATCGTGGACATCACCTTTGACCGTGGCCATCAGGATCCTGCCCTTGGCTTTCTGGTCTTCGGTTTTTTCGGCCTCGATGTAGGGTATCAGGTGCGCCACGGCCTGCTTCATGACCCGGGCGCTTTTGACCACCTGGGGCAGGAACATCTTGCCGTCGCCGAACAGGTCACCGACCACGTTCATGCCGTCCATCAGCGGCCCTTCAATGACCTCAATGGGATGGCTGGCTCTCTGGCGACAGGCTTCCGTGTCATCCACGATGTGGCTGGTAATACCCTTTACCAGAGCATGTTCCAGTCGCTTTTCTACCGGCCATTCACGCCAGGCCAGATCCTCTTCCTGGGTTTTGCCGCCTTTGCCCTTATAGCGCTCGGCGATTTCAAGCAGGCGGTCGGTGGCGTCATCGCTGCGGTTCAGAACAACGTCTTCCACCAGTTCTTTCAGTTCCGGGTCGATCTCATCGTAAATGACCAGTTGCCCGGGATTCACGATGCCCATGTTCATGCCGGCCTTGATGGCGTGGTACAGGAACACGGAATGAATGGCTTCACGCACCACGTCGTTGCCCCGGAACGAGAAGGACACGTTACTCACACCGCCGGAGATTGAGGCGTAGGGCAGGTTCTTGCGAATCCAGTGGGTGGCATTGATAAAGTCCACCGCGTAGTTGTTGTGTTCCTCGATACCGGTGGCAATGGCAAAGATATTCGGGTCGAAAATGATATCGCCCGGGTTGAAGCCGATGCCGGTCAGAACATCGTAGGAGCGTTTGCAGATCTGGGTCTTGCGCTCGTAGGTGTCTGCCTGGCCCTGCTCATCGAACGCCATAACCACAACGGCGGCGCCATAGCGCATACAGTCCCTGGCGCGCCTGATAAACTCCTCTTCGCCTTCCTTGAGGCTGATGGAGTTCACCACGGCCTTACCCTGGATGCAGCGCAGGCCCGCTTCGATGACATCCCACTTGGACGAATCGATCATGATGGGAACCCGGGAGATATCGGGCTCGGAGGCCACCAGATTCAGGAAGGTAACCATCACCTCCTTCGACTCCAGCATGCCCTCATCCATGTTGATGTCGATGATCTGGGCGCCATTTTCCACTTGGTCCCGGGCAACGCTCAGGGCTTCTTCGTACTGTTCTTCCTTGATCAGTCGCAGGAAACGTTTGGAGCCGGTGACGTTGGTACGCTCACCCACGTTGATGAACAGAGTATTTTCATCGCCGGTGAACGGCTCGAGGCCAGACAGGCGCAGGGCCTTCGGACGCTCCGGAATCTTGCGGGGCGGGTACTTGGCAACAGCCTGGGCGACGGCTTCGATGTGGTCCGGGCGGGAGCCGCAGCAGCCGCCAATGATGTTCAGGAAACCGTCCCGGGCAAAACCTTCGATAATCTCGGCCATTTCCTCCGGGGTCTGGTCGTATTCGCCAAACTCGTTCGGAAGACCGGCGTTGGGGTGGGCGCTGACGTAGGTTTCGGCCTTGGCGGAGAGTTCCTCCACATAGGGGCGCAGGGCGTCGGCACCGAGGGCACAGTTCAGGCCTACTGAAATCGGTCTGGCGTGAGCCACGGAGTTCCAGAAAGCTTCGGTCGTCTGGCCCGAGAGTGTGCGGCCGGAGGCATCCGTAATGGTGCCTGAGATCATGATCGGCAGGGTGACGCCGCTGTCTTCAAAATATTGCTGGGTCGCGTAAATCGCGGCCTTGGCGTTCAGTGTATCGAAGATGGTCTCGATCAGGATCAGATCACAACCGCCTTCAACAAGACCTTCTACCGCCTCGTAATAGTTATCAACCAGGGTCTGGAAATCGACATTCCGGTATCCCGGGTTGTTAACATCCGGTGAGATCGACGCCGTTCGGGACGTGGGACCAACCGCGCCTGCCACAAACCGCGGTTTGGCCGGGTCCTTCACGGTGTATTCATCCGCGACCTGCCGGGCCAGCCGGGCCGCCGACACGTTCAGTTCTTTGGCAATTTCCTCCAGGCCGTAATCCGCCTGGGATAGGCGTGTGGAGTTGAAGGTGTTGGTCTCGATGATATCCGCGCCAGCATCCAGGTAATCCGCGTGAATGTTACGGAGCAGGGCGGGCTGGGTAAGGTTCAGCAGATCGTTGTTGCCCTGAACTTCCCGCTCGAAATCGGCAAACCGGTCGCCCCGGAAGGCCTGCTCGTCCAGTTTCAGATTCTGGATCATGGTCCCCATGCCGCCATCAAGGATCACAATGCGTTCCTGCAGGGCCTTGTGGAGCTGGTCGAGACGGGTGTTGCGATCGGTCATAGGATTACTTCCGGGTGTCGTCATTAGCGCTGTATTGAAGTCAATAGCGCGGGATCATAGCAAAAATGCCTGAGCCCGTCTTAGTGCGAATGACCATTATCAATTACCTTCCTGAAATGAGCCTGCATACGGGAAATTCATTACTCCGGTAAAGCCCGACTGTTTTACTTGGTCTTTCATGTTCCCGCGAACTGCCTTAAAATGGAGTCAAACTTTCAAACGGGTTGAAAACATGGCTTTGGTTACTGTGACAGATCCCGCACGGGACTACCTCGCACAACTTATTGAAAAACAGGACGTGGAAGGCATGGGCGTACGGATCTTCGTGACCCAGCCCGGCACCAGGAATGCCGAAACCTGTCTGGCCTACTGCCCGCCCAATGAAGTGGTGCCAACGGACGAGCAGGTAGACCT
The DNA here is from genome assembly GCF_056857895.1 of Marinobacter sp. B-21. Lineage (NCBI taxonomy): Bacteria > Pseudomonadati > Pseudomonadota > Gammaproteobacteria > Pseudomonadales > Marinobacteraceae > Marinobacter > Marinobacter sp. B-21. The sequence goes on along the minus strand of NZ_JBSXNZ010000087.1, from coordinate 121,655 downwards.
TGAGAAGTTCACCCTGTACCTGGATCACACCTCCGTGCCTTTCCTGGAGGAAGCGTACGTCGATTATTCAAAAGACCAGATGGGGGGGCAGCTCACCATCAAGGCTCCGAATGCCAAGGTGCCCAAGATCGACGACGACGCGCCCCTGCCGGATCGCGTCAACTATGTTCTGGCCTCCGAGATCAACCCGAATCTGGCGTCCCACGGCGGCGAGGTGTCTCTGGTGGAAATCGTCGATGAGTCCGTGGCTGTTCTTCGCTTTGGCGGTGGCTGCCAGGGTTGCTCCGCGGTCAGCCTGACCCTGAAACAGGGGGTTGAATCCACGTTGAAGGAGCGGGTGCCGGAAATCACCGCCGTGCGGGATGTCACCGACCACTCCTACACAGAAAACGCCTACTACCAGTAAGCGATCCGCGATCCTCACCTTGAGGTACCGTAGCTTCCGGGCTGCGGTACCTGCCTCCAGGCTGCCGCAATACCGAGTTCACAAAGGCTACACGGCCAATGTTGTGACAACTCGGTTGCTTCATCATTCGTCGCACAAACAGAAACAGCACACAGGTATTATCGTGTGTGTTCGTTAACGGATATATTGCCGGCTTAACCGGATTACACACTCAAACCGGGGTCAAACTTGTTCGACGTTGCGCTTCTGTCCTTGCCGCTCATGGCGGCTGTGGTTGGCTGGTTCACCAACTGGCTTGCCATCCAGATGTCTTTTTCCCCCGTTCAGTTCATAGGCGTAGGGATTGTCGGCTGGCAGGGCGTTATTCCCCGCAAAGCCGAGAAGATGGCTCATATCTGCCTCGACAGAACCTTGCAGCAATTTGGCGACCTGAACGCCGTCTACCAGAAGCTTGAACCTCAACGCATTGTCGAGCAGGTCATTTCCCAGGTCACGCCCCGGATGGATGAGTATATTGATGAAGTCATGTACGAAATCCAGCCGGTGCTCTGGGATAACCTCCCCATATTTCTGAAAAACCGGATTTACCAGTGGGCGAGGGAGCGGTTACCGTCCCGGATTGAGGATCTGGTGGAGGATTTCGGCGACGACCTGGATGAACTGGTGGACCTCAAGGCACTGCTCAGCCGGGAACTGGCAACCCATCCGGACCTGATGAACCGGATCTTCAGGCAGGCGGGGGCGGTTGAACTCAGGTCGGTGATCAACCGGGGCGCCATTATCGGCGGCATTCTGGGTGCGGTTCTGGTGCCGGTGTGGTCCAGGTATCCGGAGCCCTGGCTGCTGCCGCTCGGTGGCTTTGTGATTGGCTTTGTCACCAACTGGATTGCCATCAATCTGATTTTTGCACCGTTAAACCCCCGGCGGGTTCTGTTCTGGAAAATCCAGGGTCTGTTCCTGCGTCGCCAACCCGAGATCAGTGATGTCTGGGCGAAGCTGGTGGCCGAAGAGCTGATGACCGTGGAAAAAGTGGCCGATGCCATGATCAACGGCAGTCATGGTGACCGAACCCGGGCCATCATCCAGAAACACCTGCGGCCTTTGCTGGACAACTCTGTCATTATGAAACTGACAGCTCAGGTAACCGTGGGCATGACGGGTTACACGGAACTGAAAAAGGCCATGAACCAGAAGGCGGTGCTGGCGACTCATGATGTGTTCAGTGATCCCGCCTTTAACCGCGAGCGGGCGCCGGTCGTGGCGGAGGTCCTGTCAGGCCAGATGAAGGCCCTGAAACCCTCCGAATTCCAGGACATTCTTCGCCCGGCTTTCCGGGAGGAGGAAATCCAGTTGATGATCGTCGGCGGTATTTTCGGCGGCCTGGCGGGACTGCTGCAGCTCCTGTCCCTCACATACATGACATTCTAGGCAAAGTACGCTCTGTTCCTTTGAGGGCGCACAAGGAGGAAGGCCATGCCTCTCTGGGTATCACTTACAGTTCAGTTTTTTGTGACGGTTGCCGCCGTGCTTCTCACACTCTGGGGTTTCTGGCGCTTTGTCGTGCGTCCCTACCTGGACAAGAAAGTCTCGGAGCTGATTGAGGTCTCCCGGGAAATTGAGCCTGCGGTTACGCGGGGAGTGAAAAAGGGTGTGGCAGACACTCTGCGAGCGCTGCCCGAGAGCGCCCTGGACGGCACCGTCAAGGAATCGACCCGCCAGTTTCTGAAGTTCGGCTCCGGGCTGTTTGAAAACGGGCTGAGCAGCTTCCTTGGGACTGCGGCAGACCTTGAACGGAATAAGCGGGAAAACCCCGGCAAGCCCTTCGAGCGCCCTACAGACAGTTAGTAGGCCGGGGCAGCCCGGCAATCCGGCAGGCGGTTTTTGCGGGTGTACCGGGAAACAGCTGCATCAGATAGATGCTGTTGCCCTTGTTCTCTCCAAGGGCCTCCTTCACGGCCTTCACGAACAACCTGTTTGAGGGTGGCGATATTTCATGTTCTTTGTAAAAATAACGAAGAAAAATGATGATTTCCCAATGATTTTCACTTAGATGAATGTCATCCTCAGCAGCAATCGTGGTCGCGACGCCTTCCGTCCAGGCGTGGGCATCCTCAAGAAATCCTTCGTTATTGCGTTCCGGCATCGTGCTACTCGTCATGGCTTACCAACTGATTACCCGTCGGGCCTGAAGCGACAATGACACCATATCGCCAAACCCCACCAATGTCGCATTACCAACCATATTACCGACACCACGCGCGGAAACATCCGGCGAAAGTGCGAATACCTTGCCGATAGCCGGCAGACTCCCCGCAGAGAGTAACAGAACGCCGTTTTCAATCAGCAACAGGGCATCCTTGTCGGATAGCAAGGCAAGGCACTGCGCTGCCCTTGGGTGCTCCGGGGATTTATTCAGGATATGCAGAGTATCGAATGAGCTCATGTCCGGTTAACCTGCAAACGCGGTGTGGTCGTATTGATCGAGCAGGGCTCTGTTGGCATCCACCAGAGTCACGCCGGTAATAAGCGAGGTCTCATCCAGCCCATACTTCTGGCAGGCTGAACGGTCTGCAAGGATCGCTTCAATGCCGAATATGGGCGCCGCCGAAAGGTTTTTCTCCACCGACTTCTGGGCTATGCCGGCCGTATCCTGTGCCCGCTTCAGCCAGATGACTCCCGCACCGGTAAACAGCAGCGATGCCGGCTGGTCGAACGCTGCGAGGGAGAATGTCATATCCAGTGCTTCTCGCCCGCTCCAGGTGCCATAGGATGCCTGGTCAATCATGATCAGTGTGCTCATGGTTAGCCTCCGGCGTGGAAATAGAGTGTTCGTGCAGACGTCCTCCGGCCCTCGACCCATTCGCCCAGGCCGGCGATTTCGAAAGGGTGAAGCAGGTTGGAGCCGGGCAACGCGTAGCGCTTCCGCTCAGCTTCATTCACCAGACCCCGGCGCAACGCTGAAGCAATGCAGGCTATCCCGGGGATGCCGTGGTGTTCGAGAAAGCTCGCCCATTCCTTCGGCCAGTGCGTCTCATCAGAGGGGGGGGTACACAGTGCCGAGGCAAGATGCACGCCGTCACCATACAGGAAGACGCGGGCGATGCGGTGGCCTGCGTCGACGGCAGCCCTGGCGAAACCCAGTGCCGTCTGGGGCGCCTGGGAGGAATAAGGCGCGCCAGTAATCACCAGGGTGAAGGTTTCAGGTGAGGTATCGGCCATGATTCCGGTTCGTTTTTGGTTATGGACGCTGGGATTTTCAGTGTAGCTAAAGCAAAAACCCCGGCAACTGCCGGGGTTTCAAAATCGGCTATTTTAGCCCGGCATCAGTTGTCACCGCTGAAAGCGGACAGCAGGTGCAGCAGGCTGATAAACAGGTTGTAGATTGAAACGTACAGGCCGACCGTCGCGATGACGTAATTCCGCTCGCCGCCCTTGATGATCTGGCTGGTCTCAAACAGGATCATAACGGACGCGAAAATGGTGAAGCCTGCGGATACCGCCAGTTGCAGAGCGGAGCTCTCCATCAGGAAGGCCAGCAGCATGGCGCCGATCAGCACAAACGCGCCAGCGGTCAGGAAGCTGGACATGAAGCTGAAGTCTTTCTTGGTAATGATCGCCGTAGCGGACAAACCTACAAAGGCGATTGCAGTCAGCGTCAGCGCTTGAGCAACGATCTGAGAGGCACCGGCGGCAACGAACGCACCAATGATCGGACCAAGGGTGTAACCCATGAAGCCGGTCAGGGCGAAGGTGGTCACGATCCCCCAGGGGCTGTTTTTCAGCTTATAGGTCGCGAACAGCAGACCGATGTATCCCACAATGGTGATCAGAAAACCCGGATGGGTTCCGTTCATGTTCAGGAAAGCGGTAAGCGCCGAGAAGGCGAGGGTCATGCCCAGAAGCATGTAGGTGTTGCGCAACACATTCATCGCGTCAGCGCTGATTCCTGTGGTCGCGCGCTCGGTCTGGGGAGCAGAATAGGCTCCCTGAGAGTTTTGAACGCCGAAACGTTTGTCTTCCATTGTCATCTCCGTTTTATAACGACTGGATACTGTGTCTCATCATAGTGTCAGATACGCAACTTTCAATCATTTACGACATGAAACTGGCTCCTGGATTCCATTAAAAACCGTTAATATTGAAAAATGCGACGGGTTTTATGCAGGGCGTTGACAGCACAGGCAATTCCGGTATCATGCTCACCGCTGTCGCAATGGCAGCAATGGGAAAACGGTGGGCTGGCAGAGTGGCTGAATGCAGCGGTCTTGAAAACCGCCGAAGGTTAGTAGCCTTCCCGGGGTTCGAATCCCTGGCCCACCGCCATTTTTCCTTTCTCTTCTTTCCCTCTTTCCCGGAGACACCCGATCACTGTTCACTTTTCCGGTGGTTTTCCCTACTTGGTTTAATGCCAGGTTACCCTCATTATCAGCGTATTGATATCGCGAGGGCTCATTATGACAGACTCACAAAATACCCACCAATCCGCAGTCGAGTCGCCGGATCGTCGTGACCGGAAGTTTTCTGTGTCAGCAAATCGGGGCAAGGCCAGCCACAAGATCCGGTACGTTGAAGCTGGCGGTGCTGCGGTTGATACGGAGGAGTGCACCTTCTGCCAATCGGTGCCGGATCTTTCGAATGAAGGGGGGAGAGAAGTACGGAGCGGCTGATACCGCTCCGGGGACAATTGAAAACTCCGATTGAAAACTCCGATTGAAAGCTCCGATCAGAGATCGCGGCCCGGATAGGCCGTCTCTTTTTGTTCGTCCGCCCGTTTCTGCCGCGCAGCCAGAACTTCCGGCTCATTCCCCGGCACCTGCCAGCCCAGCAGATTCTCCTCAATCAGCTTGACCAGGGCTTCAATGTGGCCCGGCGTTGCGTTCAGCGCGGTTATGTAACTGAAACCCTCGCCACCGGCTTCCATAAAGTATTCACGGTTCTCCTCGTCGATTTCCTCAATGGTCTCAAGGCAATCGGATGAGAATCCCGGGCAGAATACGTCGATGGATTTAACGCCTGTGCCAGGCAGTGATTTGAGCGTCTCGTCCGTGTAGGGCTTTAGCCACTCTTCCTTGCCAAACCGGGACTGGAAGGTGGTCAGGTAATCTTCTTTGCTCAAACCAAGCCGTTTGGCCAACAGCCGCGAGGTTTTCTGGCATTCACAATGGTAAGGGTCGCCTTTGGTCAGGTATTTCAGGGGAACCCCGTGATAGGAGAGCACCAGCTTCTGATTGCGCCCGTGATTGGCCCAGTGCGCCTCGATATGCCGCGCCATGGCTTCTATATAGGGCGGGTAATCCGGGTAATGGGAGACGAACCGGAGATCCGGTAACCACCTGCGCCTGGCAAAATCGCTGGCAATGGCATCAAAGGTTGAGGCAGAAGTCGATGCGGAATACTGGGGGTAGAGTGGCAGTACCAGCAGTTTCCGCACCCCCTGCTGCTGCATTTCATCCAGAACCCGGGAGATGGAGGGGTTGCCGTAACGCATGGCAAAGCCAACCACCACATTGGGCCCGTATTTGCGCTTGAGCGCTTCCCGGATGCCCTCAGCTTGCTTTGCAGTGTGCAGCAGCAGGGGTGAGCCCTCTGGCTGCCAGACACTGGCGTAGGCCTCTGCACTGCGCCTGGGGCGAATCCGCAGAATAACTCCGTGCAGGATCAGCCACCACAATGGCCGGGCCAGTTCCACCACCCTTGGGTCCGAGAGAAATTCAGCGAGGTACCGGCGGAGTGCGGAGGTCGTGGGGGCATCCGGGGTACCCAGGTTGGTTATCAGCACGCCCAGCCTGTCAGGCTGGGCGTGGCTGAAATTCTCTGAACCTTTGAATTGCATGCGGTCGATCCTGAACGTTGGTTTTGCGTTATGAAAAGGTCAGCCTTTCTCTCTGGCCTGCTGAGCCATACGTGGTGCCAGACCGGAAATGTCGTAACCGGCGTTGCGGGCCTTGGTAAAGATTTCGTCGGCTGACGTGTTTCGGGCCGAACTCAATGCCCAGAGCACAGTGCAACGGGTTCCGGAACGGCAGAATGCCAGTACGGGTTTTTCAGCGTCCCGGATCATTGGCGCGAACCGGCTTACATCGTCGTCGGTGATATTTCCGGACGCCACCGGCATGAACACCCAGGCCAGGCCATGCTCACGGGCTGCTGCTTCGATATCAGCCATGGAAGGTTGCCCGGGTTCCTCCTGATCAGGGCGATTGGCTACCAGGGTTCTGAATCCCAGCTTTGCGGCCTCTGCCACGTCTTCAACGGAAATCTGCGGAGCTACCGAGATGTTGTCATCAATCTTTCTGAAATCCATGGGGGGTTTCGCCTCCGGGATGGGTGGGGGTGAGCATATACCCGTAGGCGATTTTACCAAAAAAAAGCCCGGCAAAGTATGCCGGGCAGAGGCGTGCGAGTAGTATCCATGAAAGACTTCCAGACAAACCGGCATCAGCAGGGACACCGGTATAGGGAAGTATTGACTATATTTTGAACACTTCAAGCGAGAGCCACTTTCGTTTGAAAACATTTTTTCATATCGGATAGGTCTTTATACTGCGCCCTTTCACTGAGCGGTTTTCAGGCCGACTGAAATCCCGCCCAAGCTGTAATACAATAGGCTTTCAAGAGAAATATCTGCACCCCGAGGTTGTTACATGTCTGAACAGAACGACGATAAGCCGGAGAATGATGCGCAACTGGCCGCAAAAATCAAGGGTTCCGCGCGCCAGATCTGGTTGGCGGGGCTGGGTGCCTACACCAAGGCCGAGGAAGATACCGGTCGTTTCTTTGACCGGCTGGTTCAGGAAGGCGAGCAACTCGAGAACAGAACCCGGGGTGTCGTTGAAAAGCAGATCAAATCCGTTGAAGACCGGGTTGAAGGCGTTCGCGAGAGGGCGACGGGCACCTGGGACCGCCTTGAGCACATGTTCGACGAGCGGGTGTCGGGTGCCCTCAGAAGACTCGGCATTCATCGCCGGGAAGAAATTGACTCCCTGGCGCGCCGGGTCGAAGTGCTTGAAAGGGAACTGGCACGGCTGCGTGATCAGGCCGGAGACGACGAGGAAGAATAACGCCAGCTGTCGTCAGAGCCGGTTGTCTTTAAAGATAGTCCCGGCTCATCAGCCGGGCTTCTTCCCGGTCGGCTGGTGCCAGGTAGGGAATTACCAGGTGCATCATATGGTAAACGCCCCGGCCGGGGTCTACCGACTCCCGGTCGTCCAGGTGGGAAAGTGTATCGAAAGCGCTCCAGTAACAAGCGGTTAGCGTTAACTGCTCACATAGGGAATCAAGCTCTTCCTGATCAATTATCAGGGTGCCTTGCCGACGGAAGCTTTCGCAGATCGCTCTGAATGCCGACGTTTTCTTCTTCTGAATCCGTTTGAACCGCACCCGCAACTGGTCGTACCGGGACAGCACATTCACCAGATCCTGGTAAAGAAACCGGTAACGCGCCACCGTCTCAAACAGCAGGTGCAGAAAGAATCCCTGCTGGTCCAGAGAGATATCAGCATCTTCAGGAACCGTCAACAGATCCAGCATGTCCAGCTCGTACTGGTCGAACAGTTCCTCGACGATGTCACCCTTGCTCTTGAAGTGGTAGTACAGATTGCCCGGGCTGATGTCCATTTCGTCGGAAATCAGCAAGGTCGTAACATTGGGCTCGCCGACGCTGTTAAACAGCGCCAGGCTGGTTTGCAGGATGCGGTCGCGGGTTTTGATTTTTTTCATATCGCGCCGTGCCAGACCCTAGAGCTCGAAGCTCGCCCAGACCGGGCAATGGTCTGACGGCCGGTCCATGGCGCGAATGCCGTAGGAAACACCCGCCTCCCGGGCTTTCGGGAGCAGGCTGTCGCTGGCCATGATCAGATCAATTCGCAGGCCCCGTTTCGGATCCCGTTCAAAGCCCTTGCTGCGGTAATCAAACCAGCTGAAGGTGTCGGCCTCCTCCGGATGCAGGTGGCGGAATACATCGGTATAACCACGGGCTTCCACCTGGCCCAGCCATTCCCGCTCCTCCGGCAGGAAAGAGCACTTGCCGGTGCGGAGCCACCGTTTGGCGTTATCGGCGCCGATACCGATGTCCTTGTCGGTGGGCGAAATGTTCATGTCACCCATCACCACCACATGGCCACCGGCCTTGTTGAGGTCGTCGAGGTACCGCATGAGGTCGGCATAAAACTTTTCCTTTGCCGGAAACTTCACCGGGTGGTCCCGGCTTTCTCCCTGGGGAAAATAGCCGTTAACCACCGAGAGCTTTTCGCCGTTTACCGTAAACTGGCCGGTAATCAGGCGGCGCTGGGAATCTTCCCCGTCCCAGGGATAGCCTTTGATAACCTGCTCTGGCTCCGCTTTTGAGAGCAGGGCAACGCCGTAGTGGGTTTTCTGGCCGTGGAAATGCACGTGGTAGCCCAGTTCGCGGATCGCCTCGACTGGAAAGTCATCGTCCTGAACCTTGGTCTCCTGAAGACCGATAACATCAGGAGCCAGGGCGTCGATAACGGCTTCAAGCTGGTGCAGGCGGGTACGAATACTGTTGACGTTGAAAGAGACGAACATCATTGCAAAAAACTCTCCGGCGTTGGTTCCTGCCGGAGTTTAGCATACTGGCCCCCGGGGTCTGCCTTGGCAGGGCCGACAGTTTCAGGGGGTCAGTTCACAATCCGGGTAGGTATCCACGGAATAGCGGATATGAGCGGTATAATTCTCATCCTGATTCTTCCGGATGTTGGTCAGGCCAAGATAATCGGAAAGGGCGCCGGAATCGTTGTAACCCAATACAATGGGATCTACCAGGAATCTCACCACCATGCCTGTGGGACGTATCTGCACAACGTGGTCAGCGTTCACCCGGTCGCTCTCGACCCGTTCCAGCACAAAGCCATAGTGCTCGCCCCGGGTAGGTCCAAGAAAGCGGAACTCAACGAATTCGCCGGCCACCACACTCTGCCAGTTCTGGCGGACGAAGTTGTCGAACCCGGAGTCCACTACGGTGTTAGGCGTGTATGCCACCTCAAACCGCTCTGAGTCGCCGCGGGGCGTCTGCCAGTTAATAACCAGCGTTTCCGGTTCGGGGTAGGTGATCTCCATTTTTTCATCGAACGTCGGTTGAGAGAAATCTACGGCCGGGCGAAGCACCGAAGCGTCATATTCGAGCGCCTTACGGGCGAACGACTCCTCTGCATCCGGTTTATGATAGGCCACCTCATGCTGTTGAGGCCGGAAGATTCCATCCTCACAGGTGCCGTCAACCGCGTGGCGCTCCTCATAGATCACGCTACCATCATCGGTGGTCGCGGTACCGCTAAAGCGGAAATCCTGGGCCAGGGCCGGCAGGGCTGCAGCCATCAGGGCAAGTGAAACAGTCACGGTCGTGTGCCTCATCGCACTAGCTCCGGGTATAGGGTCTTACGGGCGAACAAGAGCAGTGGAAAAACGACCAGCCAGCCGAAAGCGAGCGCAATCAGCGAGGGCATCAATTCCGGCAGCTCCACTGCGCCGAGCTGGCTTGCGGACCAGTAGGCGAACGGACCGGCGAAGGGCGCAAGCACGAACGGCAGCCACGCCTTCTTGCTGACCCAGTCCAGAGAATGACTGAGGGTGGTCATGAAAATGGCCCAGATGGCCACCAGCCACGGTGGCGTCAGCATTACCTGGCCGGTGCCGTCGTCCAGAATACCGGTCTGGAACCAGATGCCGTCCAGAACGGAGCCAACCACGGTGCCCAGGCCGATGAACTGCAATTCGGTCATCCGGTTCTGGCTGACCAGGACAAAATGCAGGATCAGAAACGCCACCACGATCCCGGCACCGATCAGCCCCGGATAGAACACGCAGGCAAACCACCCTGCCTGGAAGAGCAGGAAGTTCAGTACGTTACGAGCCGTTTCTGACGCAATCATACGCTCAGAATATTCTCGCGTTTGTTGCCGGGCTTGGCGAAAACCAGCTGAGCCACGCCGATGGTGCGCTCACTGAAGCCCGCCTCACAATAAGCAAAGTAAAAGTGCCACAGCTGTCGGAATGCCTCGTCGTAACCCATTGATTCCAGTTTATCGCGCTGGGCCATGAAGCGGTCACACCAGTCGCGAAGTGTACGGGCATAGTGGAAACCGGTGTCTTCGGCATGGGTCAGCACCAGCTTGCTTTCCTTGCGAACCGATTCGAGGATCGCTCCGAACGAAGGAATAAAGCTGCCTGGGAATATGAAGCGCTGAATGAAGTCCACGTTCTTCAGGGCCCTCTGGTAGCGCTGTTCCGGCATGTTGATGGCCTGCACAAGCGCCAGCCCATCCGGCTTGAGCAGGGCGTTAATCTGGGAGAAGTAGCTGTCCAGAAACTGGGGGCCGACTGCCTCGATCATCTCGATGGACACCAGTTTGTCGAACTGGCCTTCCAGATCACGGTAGTCATCAAACAGCAGAGTCATTCTGTCTGCCAGACCTTCCTGTTGAACCCGCTCTTTCGCCAGCTCCAGTTGTTCCTTTGAAATCGTGGTGGTTGTTACGTGGCAACCGTAGTTTTTAGCAGCGTGAATGGCAAAACCACCCCAGCCGGTCCCAATTTCCATCACCTTGTCGCCGGGCTGAAGATCCAGTTTGCGACATATGGTGTCCAGCTTGTGCACCGCGGCTTCTTCCAGAGTCGACCCGGCGCTCGGATAGATAGCCGAGGAGTACATCATGGTCGGGTCGAGGAAGGTCCCGAACAGGTCGTTGCCCAGATCATAATGGGCACTGATGTTCTTCCGGGAGCCCTCCCTGGTGTTGCGGTTCAGCCAGTGCAACCCTTTTAGAGCCGGCTTGGTAACCCAGCTGAACCGGTCCTCGAATTCATTCATCCGGTCGACGTTGCGGGTGAAGAAGCGAAGCAGCGCAACCAGATCGGGGCTAGACCAGTCTCCGGCCACGAACGCCTCGGCGGCACCAACACTACCGCCGGTCAGCAGGTCCCGCCAGGTGCTGTGGTCGTGGACTATCAGCTCGGCAGGCTCGTATCGGGTGTTGCCGTCGCCGAATACGAGGTCTTCAAACCCGGATTCCCGAACGGTCAGCTTACCTTCGCCCAGTAACCGGAGCTGCTGAATCACCAGGTTTCTCGCAAACCGACTAAGCATTGGCACACTGGCTGAGCCGGATGAGGTGGTTTCAACCGAAGTATTCAGGTTCTCCATGAGCTTACCCTTCCACGAGTCTTGTCGTTGGTTTCAGCGCTGGTCACGTCCAGCCCTGAATCATCATGCCCACGGCGATGGGCGATATCGTCTGCCGGAAGTTTGTCTGGGTGGGTATAGAAAGGTGCACCCTTGAGCTTAAGCCGGAGGGCATGCCAGTAGATGCCTGCCACCACCTTGAATGCTTCAACCGGAAATTTCCGAAGACTTCTGTGGACATTTCTACGAGTGACAGGGGTACGTTGGACTACCAGGGTGGCATCAAAATGCTTGCGGCCTTGTTCCAGAACATTTATGTGGATTCTCAGCTCCGGGCCCCGGAAACTGAAACTCCATTCATAGTGCTGGTTCATGCCATTAAACGGAGAAACGTGAAAACGCTTGCTGAAACCGAACTGCTCGGTGCGCCAGCCTGCCTTGTTGGGTTCTGAACCCGCGGTTTCCAGACAATAGACATGGCGGTCCTGCCAGGGTGTGTTGGTAATCTGAGCAACAATAACCCTGGGCACAGCGCCTTCGACGGACCGGTCTCCAGCACCGTAGCAAAAGTAGAAACTGACCGGATTGAACACGTGGCCGAAATAGCGGGGGTGGGTAATCAGCTCCACTTCGCCCTCAGGGCGCCAGCCCGTCGCTTGTTCCACATGATCCCGTACAGCCGCCGACAGGTCCCCTGCCTCCGGCCGGAAGTAGTCCTTCCGTTTCAGGGAAATCCAGTTGAAACGTTCCAGAGAAAACAGCGGACTGACATCGGCGATGCTACCCCACTCATCGGTGTCCAGAGCAAGCATGCCGGTGCCGTAGCTGAATTCATGTTGCACAGGGTACTTCCGCCTGTGCCGGACAGTACCCTCCAGCCACTGGCTGTTCACGGTCAAAGCTCCACCCCGAATGCCCGGATTACCCGGAGTGCGCTGCGAACCCCGTCCTCGTGGAAGCCGTTAAACCAGTAGGCCCCGCAGAAGTGAGTGCGGTTCCGGTTACCGATCTCGTCATATCGCTCCTGGGCGGCCACCGCATCCAGTGTGAACACAGGATGGGCGTACTCGAAGCGCTTGATTACCTTGTCCGGGGCTATATCGTGGCTTCGATTCAAGGTTACGCAGAAGGTTTCCGGCGCATCGTGGAAATTCTGCAGAATGTTCATGTTGTAGGTGACCGACACGGGCTCCGTGCTGTGGGCAGGAATGAAATAGTTCCAGGCCGCCCAGGCGCGCCGGTTGTCCGGCAACACATTGCTGTCGGTGTGAAGCACAACATCGTTTTTCTGGTATCCCATGGCGCCGAGGATATCCAGCTCCTTGTCAGTCGGGTCCACAAGCATGGCAAGGGCCTGGTCGCTATGGCAGCCAAAAATAACCTGATCGAAGCGGTGCTCCTGTCCTCCGACGCAGACGGTCACGCCGGTTTCATCCCGGACCACCTTGTCTACCGGGCTGTTCAGGTGGGCTGAGTCGCCGAGGCGTTCCATCATTTTTGTCACATACTGGGCTGAGCCCCCGGAAATCACTCGCCAGGTCGGGCGGTCGTCTACTGACAACATGCCGTGGTTATTGAAAAACTGCAGGAAAAAGCGAATCGGGAACTGCTCCAGCACAATCTCCGGGGCGGACCAGATGGCAGCGCCCATGGGCACAATGTAGTAATTCCTGAAATACCGTGAGTAACCATTCCTGTTCAGGTATTCGCCCAGAGTTTCCTCATTGCTGATGCTCCCGGACTGGAGATCTGCCCGGGATTCCTTGTTGAACCGGAGAATCTCCCGCACCATCTTCAGGAACGGCAGGTTGATCAGGTTCCGGCGCTGGGCAAACAGAGTGTTCAGGCTGGTACCGTTGTACTGCAGGCCGCTCGTGCCGCAGTCAACGCTGAAACTCATATCGCTGACTTCCGAGGCGATGCCCAGCCGGTCCATCAGGCGGATGAAATTCGGGTAGGTCCAGTCATTGAACACAATGAAACCGGTATTGACTGGCCAGGCACGGCCACCGGCCTCAACCTGTTCCGTGTTGGTGTGGCCGCCGGCGTAACCGGCCGCCTCGAAAATGTGAACCTCGTGCTTCTCGGCCAGAAGCCAGGCAGCCGTGAGGCCGGAAACGCCGGCACCGATGACAGCAACTCGCTGACGTTCACTACTCATCTACTGTTTTCCTGTGCGGTGTTGCTTTTACGGGCCATGGAGGCCGCTATGCGGTCAACCAGAGGCCGGGGAAGGGCGCTGAGCGCTCTCAGCATCCAGGTAAAACGCTTAGGGAAGGCGATTTCATTGTGGCCACGGGCCAGGCTGCTGACGATTCGTTCGGCAGCGTCTTCTGCAGAAATCAGAAACGGCATCGGGAAATTGTTGCGGTCGGTCAGCGGTGTTTTCACGAAGCCTGGCGAAACCACCACCACATCGATACCTTCTGCGTCCAGGTCTGCTCTCAGGGAGCGGGCAAAGTAGGTAAGGGCTGCCTTGGACGCGCCATAGCCCTCGGCCCGGCCAAAGGGAAACCACCAGGCAGAGGAACTGACGATCACCAGAGTGGCCGGCTGTCCCTTTGCCCTGCTGCGGCGCAGAGCGGGCAGGGCGATGTCCAGGCAGCGGGCGGTGCCAATCATGTTGGTGTGAATGTTCTTCTCGATCACATCACTGCTGTAATTGCCGATTTCCAGGTATTCACAGGTGCCGGCGTTGAGGATCACCATGTTCAGGTCGCCGTGCATCTCAAGAGAGCCGGCAACCGACTGGAGATCTTCCTTGCTGGTAGTGTCTGCCGCAGCCGTAATGATCAGTTCAGGGGCGGCGGAGGCAAGCTCTTCGAGCGCGCCCTTTCGTCTGCCGGTGATGACCAAACGATGCCCACCGCGGGCCAGGGCCCGGGTTACGGATTCGCCAATGCCGGAGCTGGCGCCAGTAATCCAGATATTTGAGGTTTCCTGAAGTCGGTCACTCATCCTGCCTGGTCCTTGATCCAGCGAATAACCCCGCCAACCACCGGCAGGTTTTCGTAGAGCATTTCTCCTACGTCAAAGTAATCGCGGTGGTAGCACACCATGTTGTCCCGGATTTCCAGGTGGCTCATGCCCTGAACCAGCACTTCCCGGCCTTTGGAAATGCGCTTGTGGCGCAGGTACATCACCCACGGAACCGCTGCAAACTCACCCTGGACAACGGCTTCACCAAACTCGAAGCGACAGGAGATGACGTTGGCGTAGGCCCCGGCGAAATAACGGGTGAGCTCATCGAGCCCTTGAACCGTGCCCAGTGGGTCCTGAAACCGAATCTCTTCACTGTAAACACGGGCGAGTTTGTTCAGGTCGCCCTTGTCGAGTTCGTTGAACAGGGCCCGGAAGTTGTCGAGCGTTGCCGGCACCGCCGAGTTACGCGTACCTACTTCGATCTTTGAGGCGGTTGTCATTGCCTTCTCCTCCTCATCTTATCCAGCTCGGTTGTCTCTTCCTGAATATGCTGGGGTATCGGGTTGAGCTCCCAGATTATGCCCAGCTTTGACATCAGCCAGAGGCCATACCATGTGATGTCGATTTCATACCACCGGAATCCCTGGCGCACAGACTGGGGCCAACGGTGATGGTTGTTGTGCCAGCCCTCACCCAGGGTGAGCAGAGCCAGCCAGAAGTTGTTCCGGCTGTCGTCCGGTGTCTCGAACCGGCGCTTGCCCCAGACATGGGACAGTGAGTTGATCGAGACCGTGGCGTGGAATAACGCTACGGTGGAAATAAAGAATCCCCATACCAACAGCTGCAGACCATTGGTTCCCAGGCCAGGCGCCCAGGCGGCCAGGGCCTCACCGAGGGCGTAGATACCGGCAGCGGCCAGGGCGGGCACCAGGGAGTCGAACCGATTGATCAACTTGAGCTCAGGAAACTTCAGCCAGTCCCGGATTCGCCGTTCATCGGTCGCGAATCCTGCGTCACAGGTAAACCAGCCCATGTGCGACCACCAGAAGCCACCATGATGGGGGGAGTGAAGATCCTGCGCTTCATCGGAATGCTGGTGGTGATGGCGATGGTGAGCGGCCCACCAGAGCGGCCCGCGCTGGGCGGCACTGGTGCCAAGAACGGCGAATGCGAACTGGGCAGGGCGGCTGGTTTTAAAGGTCTTGTGGGCGAAATAACGGTGGTAGAATCCGGTAATTGCAAACATGCGCACCAGGAAGAAGGCAATCGCAAATCCGATGGCGAAGGCGCTAGCCCCGGTATAAAAGGCCAGCAAGCAGGCCATATGAAGCGCTATGAACGGAATAACACGTAAGAAGTTGAACGATCTGGACGTGGTGTCGATGTGATCCGAACCTGCCTCGGAATCGAACCATCTCAGAATGTTTGTAAGCCAATGCTGCACTCGGGTCATACCCTAACTGCCCTTTCTCTTAAATGGAACCTTGATCGCACGATCAGCCCGGTGGCTGATTCTGTTTCATGAGGGGTTGTACGATCTCACTACAGGAATTGGATGCACCATAAACCATGTTTAATCAAACCTTTGATTCGCCTGTTATTCGCCGTACCGCGATTGTTGGTTCAGGGCTGGCCGGGCTGACAGCGGCTATCTTCGAAAATTCGCCGACAACGAATGCTTTGGCCCATGGCAAAGGCGGTTTGGTTTCCAGACCCTCGGGTCGGCAGGTTGGCCCGGAAGGACCAGGCGTGGTCGGTCTCCGATAACCGGGGCGGAGAGCAGCCGGGTCACCCCTGGTTTGCGGACCACAGTATTGGCCTGGCAGGCGACTGGCTCAGTGGCGGCCGCGTTGAGGGCGCGTTTGACAGCGCCTGTGGACTGGTCGCCGAAATGAACGCGGTGCCCACTACTCAGTGAAAGAATCCTGGCTGCCGGTGGTTACATCCGGGCGTGTATAGAAATGGGTGATGGTGCCGTCACTGAACTTGCTGAAGAAGGCGCTCACATCGGTGATCTTCTTCAGTGAGCGGGTGCGGTGAATGGGCTCGCGCACCAGCACCTTGATGCCGTTGAAGTTGTCCTGAATGTTAGAGAAACGCGCCCGCATGGAGCAGGTCACTACCTGCGACGGATTGAGCGCGAGCTCTGCTGCCAACCAGACGCTGTGCCGCTCAATGCCCCGGGCCGAAAGGTCTTCCCGGGTATCCAGGTGGTTCAGCTTCACCCGGTTGACGATGCAAAAGGAGAAACTCTTCGGATGTTTGCGGGCCACTTTCCGGAAGGCCTCCCAGAAGAAGTTATCGGTGAGCTCTGCGAAATACGCCATATCACTCAGGCAGGTATCCACCCATTCGAAATTCTCGGGGTCATCCAGTACCTCGTTAATGGCCTCCCGAAGCAGCCAGTCAAAGCCCAGCGCGGTCTTGTGGGCATACACCTTCCGGTACATCTGGTGCCGGCTATAAACAAAATCCTCAAGCGCACCCAGGCCTTTCTGGGTGATCGCCAGCCCCAGCCAGGGCTCGGACACATCCCAACCGAAACGCAGGTTACTCAACAGGTGATCCAGATTGAAGCCACCGATGGTGACTGACGAGTGGAATCCGTCACGGAGCATATAATCGGCGCGATCGGCGTCAATCTCACCGGATACAATGGACGACAGAAGGTCCATCACCAGTCCCGGAATATTGTCGCTCAGGGGCGAGCCCGCGGCCGCATCCTCGCCCGCAATAAAGGCCCAGAAGGTGCGGGCATGGCGGCAGAATGTCTCGCTGGGCCGTACTTTGGTGGTTTCCATGATGCCGATAACATCCCGGGCATAAAGACCAGCGCTTTCCAGATCCACTGCCATGAGCACATCGTGGGCAACGCGCACGGAATAATGCTCGTGTTCCAGTTCATCGGGCTCCTCCGGGTGATAGACGGAATAATCCACACCGTGCCACAGATCCCGGAAACGGCCGGGCCGCGACATCAGCTCCCGGATGCGTCGAGCCTGGGTAAACTGATGGGAAAAGCTGGAATGGCCGCTGTCATGGAGCAGACAACCCAGCCGGATGGTCTTGGCGAGGTAATCAATAGCGTCGAGCTGGCTCAGGCTCAGATCGGTCTGCTCACTGAGCTGTCGCTCCCTGAGGTAGGCGTCGATCATTGATCGAAACATCCGGGTGCCCACATGCATCACACCAATGCTGTGCAGGAATCGGGAGTGGGTTGCCCCCGGGAACACCAGGCTCAGAATGTCGTTCTGGCAGATGTTTCGCAGGCGCTGGAACAGCGGGTGGTCGATCACCTGGATTTCGTGCCGGTAAAGTGGAATACCTCCGTGAACCGGATCCATGATCAGCTTGTCATAGGCTCCGAGAAGATCATTAACGGCACGTCTCATCAGATGGAATCTCCCAATTTCATAGAACTGGCCTTGTTATATCACAGGGGCGTGCCAGAATAGGCTTATTCAAGCCAATTTATCGTTTATCGCTGGTAGTTTAGGGCAGTCGCCATGACCTCGCGCACCGAGCGCATACTTATAATAGATGCCGATGAACAGGCCCGAACGGATCTCGCCCGCTACCTTGAAGCGAGGGGGTTCTACGTGACTGGCTATCCGGATCTCGCCAGCGCCAAAGCACTATTTGACGATAACATTCCCGACGTCATCTTTGCAGACCTGTCTCCTGAGGCCATTCGGGACCTTGCCAATCGTCTGGAAGAAGCCGAGACCTTTACTCCGATTGTGGCCTGTTCATCGAGTGAATCCAGTGCCGACGTGGTCAGCGCCCTGCGGGCCGGTGCCGCAGATTTTGTCCTGAAGCCCTGCAACGACGACAAAGGTGCACTGGATGATGTCCTTGGAAAACTGTTTGACCGGGTCCGGGTCAACCGGCTGAACCAGCTTTACCGGCAGGAACTGGAAGAGGCGAACCGGGATCTGCGGGACGGCATCGCCGAATTGCGGGCGGATCAGCGCGCCGGCCGGAAGGTTCAGCTACGGATGCTGCCGGAGCACGAGCAGGTGATGAGTGGCTTGCATATAGACCACCTGATCAAACCGTCACTGTACCTGAGCGGTGATTTTCTGGATTACTTCCGGATTTCTGACGACAAGGTTCTGGTCTACATTGCCGATGTATCCGGCCACGGAGCCAGTTCCGCGTTCGTTACCGTGTTGCTTAAGAACCTTACGAACCGGTTGCAACGCAACCTCCGCCGTGGATCGAGTGACGACATTCTGTTCCCTGAGCGCTTCCTTGAACGGATTAACTCGGAATTGCTGGATACCGGTCTTGGTAAACACGTCACCGTCTTTGTTGGCATCATTTCTGTCAGCGAACGTAGATTACAGTATGCAGTAGGTGCGCATTTCCCGATGCCGATCCTGTCCTTTGAAGGTGGTGAAACCGCTTTCCTGGAGGGAAGTGGGCTGCCGGTGGGGCTTTTCGAGACGCCGAAATGGGAAGTGTATGAGGTGCCATTGGACAAACCGTTCCACCTGACCCTGTTTTCGGATGGAATTTTGGAAGTCATCCGGGAAAAAAGTCTTGATGAAAAGGAACGGACACTACTTGAACTCGTGTCAGGAGGCCGTCACACTATCGCAGCTCTTAGCGAAGCTCTGAATCTCGAGGAGATCACAGAGTTGCCGGACGATATCGCTATTGTGTCGGTTACTGATACTATGGATGGGTCAGACAACACCTCGTCGAAATAGTGGCAGCGTGAAACATGGCTGGTTACAAGATCCTGCAAGCTGAAAAACAGGGCATTTACGTCCTGAAGTTTATCGGGGAAATCCGGCTGAACCTGTGTTCGACGCTGGACAATCTGGTTGAGTCCATCACTCAGGATCCTCAGTTCAAGACCGTGGTGATTGATCTCACCGAAACGGAGATCATCGACAGCACCACACTCGGTCTGCTGGCCAAGATCGCCATGGCGGCTCAGAAGCAAAGTCATTTCCTGCCCACGCTGATTTCCACCAATCCTGACATTACCCGCATTATCACATCCATGGGGTTCGACAAGATCTTTATCATTGTCCGTGAACCCGCGTCCCGTATTGAAGAACTTGAAGAAATTCCTGTTCTTAGGGCCAGCGAACAGCAGGTTCGGGATAAGGTTCTAGATGCCCACAAGGTGCTGATGGGCCTGAACAATCGCAACAGGGAAGAGTTCAGGAATCTGGTGCGCGCTCTGGAATGTGAAGAGCCCGGTTAACGCCACCCGCCTGCTGCGCCTGGCGACACCGGTTTCACACCTGATCTGAAAAAACGGAAGAACTATGTCTGAAAAAACGACGCCTCAAAAAAATGAGGCAACAGGGCCGGTGCATGACGTAGCGGTTCTCGGCGGCGGCAGTTTTGGCACCGCCATGGCCAAAGTGCTTGGGGAGAACGGCCATCGCGTTCATTTCTGGATGCGTGGTGAGGCCCAGGCCAGGGAAATCCGCAGCACCCGCATCAACAGCCGGTATATGCCGGGCATCGAACTGACTGGCGATATTCAGCCAACCACCGACCTTGCCGACGCCGTCAGCAAGGCAGAAATCGTGCTGGTTGCCATTCCCAGCAAGGCTTTTCGGCCCGTTATCCGGGAAAACTGCGACAAATTCCGCGATGACCAGATCGTCGTCAGCCTGACCAAGGGCATTGAGGAGCACGGCTTCAAACTGATGAGCGAGATTCTCCAGGAAGAGATCCCGCGCTGCCGTATCGGCGTACTCAGCGGGCCGAACCTGGCAGCTGAAATCGTGAACCGCGACCTCACCGCCACCGTCATTGCCGCCAAGGACCCGGACGTACGCCGGGCCGTTCAGGATCTGTTGGGCTGCGAGTATTTCCGCGTCTATGCCAACGTGGACATTTACGGCGTGGAACTTGCCGGCGCCCTTAAGAACATCTATGCCATTGTCGCGGGTCTCGCTTCCGCTCTGGAGATGGGTGAGAATGCTAAGGCCATGCTGATCACCCGAGGCCTTGCTGAAATGAGCCGGTTCGCCGTAAGCCTCGGTGCCAACCCTATGACCTTCATGGGGCTGGCCGGCGTCGGTGACCTGATCGTGACCTGCACGTCCTCCAAAAGCCGGAACTACCGGGTCGGCTACGCCGTGGGCCAGGGCCAGAAGCTGGATGACGCCGTGGCGGAACTGGGGCAGGTGGCTGAGGGTATCTATACCCTGAAACTGGTGAAAGAAAAGGCTGAGGCAATCGGCATTTATATGCCACTGGTGCGCGGCCTTTATGAGATTCTGTATCGCTCTGCATCCATCAAGGCAGTCATCAACAGCCTGATGATGTCGGTCCAGAATTCCGACGTGGAATTCATACTACCCCGCACCATAACCCAGTAGCCGACCACTTAGCGGAGGTTGCCTTTGCAATTGCTCATCATGCGCCACGGTGAAGCCGGCTGGCACACACTGGATCAGGAGCGGGAGCTGACCGAATCGGGCCGTCTGGGCGCTGCGGAGGTGGCAGCACGGATCGCCGAATCCCCCTGGCGCCCGAAACTGATCTGGAGCAGCCCCTTGGTAAGGGCCCGGCAAACCGCCGCCATTGTCTCCGAAATCCTCAATTGCCCGGTGGAAGAGAAAATGTTCATTACCCCGGACGACGATCCCGGGGAATGCCTTGATGCGTTGATCGAGCAGGATCAATCACCACTGATGATTGTTTCCCACATGCCGCTGGTTGGCAGCCTCGCTACACTGCTGGTGGATGCCCATCGCCGGGGCATACCCTTCATGACCTCCCAGGCGGTTATGCTCGACATGCCTGTAGTGGGGCCCGGCTGCGCAGACTTGAAAGCACAGTTTCTGCCCTGATACTCCGAATCACTGAACCGGGAGCCACCGTTATGCACACGAATCCGGAAAGTCTTGCAAAGCAGGTAGAGGAAACCGTGAAAAATCCCGGAAATCCGCCCCTTGATCAGTGGCACCCCGAGCTGTCGGGCGACATGGATCTGCGAGTCAGCCGGGATGGTCAGTGGATCTTCAAGGGTGAGCCACTGGCTCGTGAGGCCATCGTGCGGCTGTTCTCAACCATCCTGCGCAGGGAAGAAGATGGCGAATATTACCTGGTCACGCCGGTGGAAAAATGGCGGATTCAGGTGGAGGACACGCCGCTGCTCGCACATTCCCTGCAGGTCACCGGTGAGGGTGACTGCCAGGTGATTTCTCTGATCACCAACGTCGGCGAAACCCTGGAAGTCGGGCAGCAGCATCCGCTGGAGGTTGGCACCTATCCCCGCTCAGAGGAGCCAAGACCGGTTGTGGCGGTGCGGCACGGTGTGGAGGCCCGGTTGGTGACCGCCGCCTACTACGACCTGGCGGAACATGTGGTCGAGCGAAACGAAGACGGCCACCCGGTTCTGGGCGTGTTTAGTCACGGAATTTTCTACAAAATCGGGCAGGTTGGTTGAAAACCCGTACCATGCCCCCAGAAATGACGGTAGAAAACGCACTCTGTCACTTGTTAAACTGTGTTTTCGTACTTGTTACGAGCCTGGCTCTCTAACGAGGCCCGGTGGTCGTTAGTCCCTCTGTGCAGTCTGGCTGTTCACGATCACTTTCGATTGCCTAAATCAATTAAACAGTCATTGCGACACGCAAGGAGATCACATGGCCCAACCTCGTGTTGTCACCATCCATTACACGCTCACTAACGATCAGGGAGAGCAGCTTGATTCCTCCCGTGTAGAAGGTCGCGAGCCCCTGTCTTATCTGGAAGGTGCACAGAACATTATCGGTGGACTGGAAAGTGCACTGAACGAAAAGAACCCAGGCGATCAGGTGAAGGTTTCTGTAGAACCTACTGAAGGCTACGGCGAAGTTAACGAAGAGCTGGTTCAGCCTGTTCCGCGTTCTGCATTTGAAGGTGTCGATACGATCGAGCCGGGCATGCAGTTCCAGGCACAGACTCCGGGCGGCCCCCAGGTTGTTCGTGTAGTTGAAGTTGGCGACGAGACCGTTACCATCGATGCCAACCATCCGCTCGCCGGACAGACTCTGCACTTCGATGTGGAAGTGGTAGAGGCCCGCGAAGCGACTGACGAAGAGCAAGAGCACGGTCACGCCCACTAAGCTTTTCTTAAGCGCTAGCGAACGAAAAAGGGGTCAGATGAAAAGTTCATCTGACCCCGAGTTCACCGGCTATCCGGCAGATCGAGAAAACGGGGTCAGATGAAAACCTTCATCTGACCCCAGGTTCACATGTTCGGATAGTTCGGGCCACCGCCCCCCTCCGGCGTCACCCAGGTAATATTCTGGGCCGGGTCCTTGATGTCACAGGTCTTGCAGTGAACGCAGTTCTGGGCGTTGATCTGAAAGCGCTTGCCGCTGCCGTCGTCTTTTTCGACCACTTCGTACACGCCTGCCGGACAATAGCGCTGCGCGGGCTCGTCGTATTTTGGCAGGTTGTCCCGGATCGGAAGCTCCGGATCGGTCAGCTTCAGGTGAACCGGCTGATCTTCCTCATGGTTGGTGTTGGAAATGAATACCGACGACAGACGGTCGAAGGTCAGGGTGTTATCTGGCTTCGGATAGCTCACTTTCTTGCACTCAGAGGCCGGCTTCATGGTGGCGTAATCCGGCGTGGTGTCGTGGAAAGTGAACGGAAGGCTGCGATGCAGGATGTTCTGCTCGAAGAAGGCGATCGCGCCGCCAATCACGTTGCCGAACTTGTGCATGGCCGGGCCGAAGTTACGCTCTGCGTACAGCTCCTTGTAAAGCCAGCTGTCTTCATACCGCTTCTGGAAGTTGGTGATTTCCTCGCCATTCCTGCCTTCTTTCAGCGCTTCAAACACCGCTTCTGCGCCAAGTAGACCGGACTTCATGGCGGTATGGGAGCCCTTGATCTTGGAAAAGTTCAGGGTGCCAGCATCACAACCGAGCAGCAGGCCGCCAGGGAAGCTCATCTTCGGCAGGGAGTTGAAACCGCCCTTGGTAATAGCTCGGGCGCCGTAGGCGACACGCTTGCCGCCTTCCAGGTATTTTTTCACTTCCGGGTGCAGCTTCAGGCGCTGGAATTCTTCAAACGGGCTCAGGTGCGGGTTGCTGTAGGAAAGATCGGTGATCAGCCCCACGTAAACCTGGCCGTTTTCCAGGTGATACAGGAAAGAGCCACCGGTGGAACCGGTTTCGTTCAGCGGCCAGCCCGTGGTATGTACAACCAGGCCCGGCTCGTGTTTGGCAGGATCAATGTCCCACAGCTCCTTGATGCCAATCCCGTAATGCTGCGGATCCTTGCCTTCATCAAGCTTGAAATCGTTGATCAGGCGTTTGCCCAGGTGCCCACGGCAGCCTTCGGTAAACAGGGTGTACTTGGCGCGCAGTTCCATGCCCGGCATGTAGCCGTCTTTCTTGGAGCCGTCACGGGCAACGCCCATGTCACCGGTGATGATGCCTTTTATCTGGCCGTCTTCGACGATGGTCTCGGCGGCCGCGAAGCCCGGATAAACTTCAACGCCCAGACCTTCGGCCTGCTCGGCGAGCCAGCGGCACAGGTTGCCCAGGCTGATAATGTAGTTGCCATGGTTGTGCATGTTCTTGGGCACAAACGCATTAGGGATCCTGGTGGCGCTTTCCTGGTTTTTCAGCAGGAAAATGTCGTCACGGGTAACCGGCGTGTTGAGCGGGGCACCTTTCTCTTTCCAGTCCGGGAAGAGTTCGTTGAGGGCGGTGGGCTCGAATACGGTACCGGCCAGAATGTGGGCGCCGATCTCAGAACCTTTCTCTACCACGCATACGGTGAGTTCCTCGCCAGCTTCCTGTGCCAGTTGCATGACACGACAAGCTGCCGACAGGCCCGCCGGGCCACCGCCGACGATCAGAACATCAAATTCCATCGATTCGCGTTCCACGTTGGTCTCCTCAAACATCTTTAATGGATATTATGTGCCCGCAGGCGAATTTTTCTGGGTCGTCATCATACCGGTAAAACTGCCTATAGACGACTGCCAGAAGCCGAATTCAACGACTTGTTTATAGCAAAGGATACCGTATTTGATGAATCAAACAAACGTTTGTTTGAAATTTGGTCTGTCCTTTGGCATTGTATGAGCACACTGAAACATCGTGTGTTTTGAGTCGAAATCTAGTATCGTCTCACCGCCATTCCCGGTCAATACCGGGAAGCTGGCTGAAACATTTGTCCTGACGCGTCGTCTGAGGCTATTGATTCTGCTGAGCGTTGCCTCCATTATTAGTGCGCATCGAATTTCGGCAGGCTTCACGTGAGGACTGCAGTCATAAACCCATCGTAGAAGAACGAGGAATCTATGAAGGTTCTGGTCGCTGTAAAACGAGTAATCGACTACAACGTAAAGGTGCGCGTCAAGCCGGACAATACCGGTGTTGATCTCGCCAACGTCAAGATGGCAATGAACCCGTTCTGCGAGATCGCGGTAGAAGAAGCGGTTCGCCTGAAAGAGAAGGGTGTTGCCAGTGAAATCGTGGTGGTTTCCATTGGCCCGAAAGCCTGCCAGGAGCAGATCCGCACTGCGCTGGCGCTGGGTGCGGACCGTGGTATCCACGTCGAAACGGACGAGGAGGTTCAGTCTCTCGAAGCGGCCAAGCTGCTGAAGGCTGTTGTTGAGAAGGAAGAGCCCAGGCTGGTCATTCTCGGCAAGCAGTCCATTGATTCCGATAACAACCAGACTGGCCAGATGCTGGCCGCGCTGACCGGAATGGGGCAGGGCACCTTTGCATCCGAAGTGGTTGTTGAAGGCGACAAAGTCAACGTAACCCGTGAGGTAGATGGTGGTCTGATGACCCTTTCCCTGAACCTGCCGGCGGTTGTCACCACGGACCTGCGTCTGAACGAGCCGCGTTACGCATCCCTGCCGAACATCATGAAGGCCAAGAAGAAGCCGCTGGACGCCATGGGCCCGGCCGATCTGGGTGTCGACATTGCACCGCGTCTTTCCACTCTGAAAGTTGAAGCGCCTGCCTCCCGTCAGGCGGGTGTAAAAGTGGCCGACGTTGCCGAGCTGGTCGATAAACTGAAGAACGAAGCGAAGGTGATCTGAATGAGCATCCTTGTAATTGCTGAACATGACAACAGCAGCCTGAAGCAGGCTACCCTGAATGTTGTAGCGGCTGCCAAGGCCATCGGCGGAGACATCGACGTACTGGTTGCCGGTGAAAACTGTGGCGCCGTTGCCGAAGCAGCAGCCAAGGCCGAAGGCGTTAACAAGGTACTGGTTGCCGATAACGCTGCTTATGGTCACTTCCTGGGCGAGAACCTGGGCGAGCTGGTTGCCGAAGTGGGCAAGGGCTACAGCCACATCCTGGCTGCTGCCGGTACCACTGGCAAAGACTTCATGCCGCGCGTTGCAGCGCTGCTGGACGTCGCCCAGGTATCCGACATCATGCGCGTTGAGTCAGACGACACTTTCGTTCGTCCGATCTACGCGGGTAATGCCATCGCGACCGTAAAGTCCAGCGACAGCATCAAGGTCATCACTGTTCGTCCGACCGCGTTCGATCCGGTTGCGGCCGAAGGTGGCTCCGCCGCCGTTGAGCAGCTGGATGTGGTCAAGGACGCTGGTCTGTCTTCTTTCGTAAACGAAGAGAAAGCCAAATCTGACCGTCCGGATCTGGCCAGTGCCGGCATCGTTATCTCCGGTGGCCGCGGCATGCAGAACGGCGACAACTTCAGGATGCTGGAGCAGGTTGCTGATCTGCTGGGTGCTGCCGTCGGTGCTTCCCGTGCCGCTGTTGACGCCGGTTTCGTGCCGAACGACATGCAGGTTGGCCAGACCGGTAAGATCGTCGCCCCGCAACTGTACGTTGCCGTTGGTATTTCCGGTGCCATCCAGCACCTGGCCGGTATGTCTGATTCCAAGGTGATCGTTGCGATCAATAAGGATGAAGAGGCGCCGATCTTCCAGGTTGCCGATTACGGCCTGGTAGCGGACCTGTTCGAAGCGGTTCCGCAACTTGAAGAAGAGCTGAAGAAAGTTCTTTAACTTTCTGTTCAGCTTGAGAAAAGGCACCTTCGGGTGCCTTTTCTATTATCGAGCAATCCTGTTAAAGAACCATGGACTCAGAGCCTCTGTTTTGCTACTGTCCTCCCGTATAAAGCCGACAGGGCACCCGCAGGAAGCGGGGCTTCTGGCTTTGCAAAACTAAATGGATTTAGTTTATCAAGGATGGAATCATGCCCCAGGCAACCGGACTGCAGTTCACGGCCACCCTTGGCCAACTCCCCAAAGACCTGTTCGTGGTCGCCCGCTTTGAACTGACCGAACACCTCTCAAGGCTTTGCTACTGCAAGCTGGAGCTGGCCAGTACCTCCCCGGACATTTCAGCCGAGGAAGTGCTGGAACAGGCCGTGGAACTGGTGGTCTGGCAGGACGGCTTACCGCTTCGGCGCTTTACCGGCGTGGTCAACGAATTCGCCCGCGGAGACAGGGGCCATCATCGCACCCGCTACGAAGTCATCGTCCAGCCCCCGCTGTGGCGTCTGGGTCTGATGCACAACAGCCGCATCTTCCAGACCCGGGGCACTGACGCCATCGTGCGCACCCTGCTGGAGGAGCGGGGCATCGTCGACACCGTGTTCGATTTGAAGCGCACCCCCGAAGAACGGGAGTACTGCGTCCAGCACCGGGAAAGCGACCTGGACTTTGTCCAGCGACTGACCGCCGAGGAAGGCTGGCACTACCGCTACAACCACGGCGACGTGGAAGGCAACGAATCACCCGCCCTGATCATCGCCGACCACCACGGCGACGCCCCCAGGCTCGACCCGGTGGCGTACAACAGCAAGGCCGGTGGCCGCACCCGCCAGAGTGCCATCTTCCGGTTCAGCTACCGGGAACGGGTCAGGGTCGCCTCCGTGGCCATGAAGGACTACACCTTCAGGAACCCCGCCTACGCCCTGATGCACGAACAGCAGGCCGACAGGCTGAAGGCCCATCGGGAAGATTATCAACATTACGACTACCCCGGCCGGTTCAAACAGGACGCCAGTGGCCAGCCCTTCACCGAAAGCCGCCTGGATGCCCTCAGGAACGACGCCGCCACCGCCAATGGCCAGAGCAACCGCCCCGACTTCACCGTGGGGGCCAAAGTGGAACTCACCGACCACGACAACCCGGTCCTGAACCGGGAGTGGTTGTTCACCAGTATCACCCACACCGGCGAACAGCCCCAGGCCCTGGAGGAGGAGGGAGGCAGTGGCGCCACCACCTACCACAATGCCTTCAGCGCGATCCCCGCGGACCGCACCTGGCGGCCACAGGTCAACCACCGCCCTCTGATGGACGGCCCCCAGATCGCCACCGTCACCGGCCCGGAAGGCGAAGAAATCCATTGCGACCAGTACGGCCGGGTGAAAGTCCGATTCCCCTGGGATCGCTATTCAGAAAATGATGAACACAGCAGTGCCTGGCTCAGAGTCAGCCAGGGTTGGGCCGGTGGACAGTACGGGTTCATCGCACTTCCGAGAATCGGCCATGAAGCCGGCAGCGAAATCCACCACAAGGCCGGCATGAAAATCGTGATCGAAGCGGGCGCGGAAGTCACCCTCAAGGCCGGTGGCAGGCACCAAGGTTACACAGGGATCGTTAGCGCAAACCAGCACCCGAGCCAACGCCGACCCGGAATCCGCGCCTGCAACAACGGCCCTCACTGGCCGGGCCAGGCAAGCCGAGAGCAACCCGACTCAAGTGGCCCCGGCCAGCGAGGAGGATGGGCAGGACCGGCTTGCGGACGTCAGAGGCCGGGACAGTGAGCAGGACCTGCTGAAAAGTACATCAACCTCAGGGAAGAGCAAGACGGTATGAGCGAATCTTTCACTCTCAAACCTGAAAAACTGGAAAAAACAATCCGCCTGAGGGCCGAAAACGACACCGGTGAGCCAGCAGGGATGGTGATGGCTATCCCAACCCGGGAGGGTGAACACCTTCAACGTGCCGGTGCTGGAGGACTGGACACCACTGGAAGAAAAGCCGGAAGGCGAGCTCGGCAATACCCTGCTGAGCGTGTGCCCGGTGGCGGAGATCCACCGCAAGCGCCCCATCAAGGTCAGCGGCGTGACCGTGTTTGGTGGGCGGGCTGTTGCCACACTGCGCCCCGGTTACCTCTATGTATTCCGGGGGCAGACACTCTGGCGGGAATTCGAAGTCAGTTCCGAGGGCACCCTCAGCGAGGTCGACCTGACACCCGCCCGCCAGCAAAAAGCCGACCGCCGTTCACCGGTGGGCAAACCCGTGACCGACTTCCTGGTGCCGGTTTTTCTGCAGAATCGCTTTGAACTTTCCGACCTGACCCTGAAGGCAGACCCGTCAGACGATACCCTGGCCGAAGCCAGGGCGCACAGTGCCATCGTGTGCGTCGCCATTCCCGACCCGCTGTTCCGCCTGCGCCATGCCCTGGCGCAGTTGCACCTGGCCCTGTATTACCTCGATGCCATCGACCTATCCCTGAAAAACCGACCGTTGATTCATTCCGCCACGTTGATACGCCAGGCGCTGTTCGATCCACAAGCGTCAGCCCCAAGTGAACAAGTTGAGACCCTGCGAGCCGCAGTGGACCGGAAAAAACTCCACAAGGTTCTCGATCATTCCGAGCGCCAGAAGGTGCTTGAGGAAATCTCTGTCCATCTGGAGATGCTGGAAGAACTGGTCAACAGCGGAGAATTCGACACCGTTTGTGACGACTACCTCAGCCACAACGGGCTGGGGCCCTGCGAAGCGTTTGCGCTCCAGACCGATCTGTTGAACCTGACACAACAACTCCCCGGCGTGCTGAATGCCCACGGCCTGGAATCTCCGGGCATCTTGTCACGGCTGCTCAAACAGGGCCTGGGTAAGAACCCGCTCATCGACGTCCTCGCTGAGGGGGCAAAGTCGGACCGTGAACTTCCTCCCTTGCTGGCGCGATTAAAGGAACTCGCGGGCGATCAAAATACGCTGACGGAGGACAGCCTGACCGGAGCGGGCCTCTCGTCCATCAGCGCGTTGGCCCAGCAACTGAAGCAGGAAGAAGGTGGTTCCAATCCGGGCAATGGCTCGTCCGCAGTCCCCAGCGGTGCAGCAGGCACCGCAGCGGGAATGGTTCAAACAGCCTTGGGAGGCTGGAGCGCTGCTGTACTCAAGGCCGTTGAAGGTTTGCGCCAGAGTGGCGATCTGGCTGCCATCAAGCTGGACCGCGTGTTCACGTCGGTCAAAGAATCGGCCGATATCGCGGATCCCAACCTTGGAGGGGAATTGCGGGTAATGCATCGGGGGGAGGTTGATCTTACTCGCTACAGCATCGTGGGGGTCCACGGCAAGGGCCTCTCCTTCGGGCTAACCGATGCAGGCCGCCAGAGCGAAGCCCTGACAAGGCGCAATGATTACCTGTTTGCAGACAGAACAGACGCAGCGGGTAAACGGATAGCGTCCACCAGCCCGAGCCGGTTGATCGATGAAGGGAGCGAAACCTTGGTCAAGGCCGCGGCTCATACCTGGGTGTTTGTTCTGCCCGTTGATCACCCGGAAGCCCGGACATTCAGTGCCGTGAAAATTGACTGGGCGAAAAAGGCCAAAGCGTTTGCTGATGGGCCGGGGTTATCCCGGGTGTTGGTTGGGTTGGCGGCGTATAATCTCGCTTCAGAGATTTGGTCCTGGAGACAGTTAAAGCCTGAAGAATATGGAATTGCAGCTGTTAAATTCATTGGGGCTGTCTTAGACCTCTCCACAGCATTGATGAAGCTTCATGTCGTAAGCGCTCCGGCGGATAGCAAGCTGGTCTCAAAGGTCATACTCAGGCCCCTTTTTGAGATTAAATCCGTGCCAATGATTGGCCCCCTTATCCAGAAGCGACTTTTAAAGGTTGGGGCCGGCACAATTGTTCGGGCTATGGGGCTGGTCAATTATATGACCGGGGGTTTTATGGTAGGTATCAGCGCCTGGGACTATCGAAATAGTCTCAGCCGTGGTGATATGGATGCTGCTCTTGGGCATGGTTTGGCTGTTGCCGGCGGCAGCGTCTTCCTGGCGTCGCCACTACTGACCGGATTGCTGGCGGTACCCGGTTGGGGCTGGGCACTGCTTGGGTTGGGTGTTGTATTGGGTGGTAGTGTGTTCGCAGCCATAGCTACCGACAGTGAGATAGAGCGCGTGCTGAAACAGGGCCCCCTTGGCCTGGGTCCGGCCCACGAGGGAATGCCTGCTGACGATGCTGTCTATTATCCGCAGTTGCTCAGCCAGCTTTCCCCGGTAACGGTATCCGCCAAACGGTATGGTGACTTGAGCGGTAAGGAACAGGCGATGCTTGCGTGCCACAACCCGTCCCCGGACGACTACAGGGTGACGGTGCGTTCTCCCTTGGTCAGCCGCTTCAAACTTGGCCAGCCAGCGGAAGGTAAAGCCAAAGACAGGAAGCCGGATTTGAGGCTGGGCGTTCAGGAACTGGAATATACGCACGGCGTAATGGATACCCCCGCCGGACAAGTCGATGAATATTACTTGACTCGAAACACGCCCTTAAGAAAGGTGACGACTTGGGTTCCCGTACCGGAAGACCACGCCGTGCATTTTCTGATAGAACGGAACCTGGCCGGTGGCGAAACCCATGCGTTTGGTCATGGTGAAAGGCGAACCATCAGCCTGAGGGTTGTCTTGCAGGCGCGCATTGAGAGCGAAATAGCGCCATTTAGGGTTCCTATGCCGGTACTTGATGATTACGAGGCGTTTGATATCAGTCGTCACAGTGTGTTGCCCGATAAACGGCCCCAGGCTTTGAACCCATTCGACAATGAGCCAGTACCCTACTGGATTGTGAAAGAGGTCGCCGTGTGAGTGAGAATGGCCACACAAGTAGCCAAGGGAAAACCAGTTTCCGAGCGGATCAGATTCCGGAATTGCCGGAGCCTCCAAAGAAACGCGAACGACTTGGTGAGGACCTTCAGCCATTTGGTGATTACGCCGGTATCGAGCCCTATTACCTGGTGTGTGAAGATGTAGCTGCGGTCCATCATCAGGAACAGGGCGACCCGGATGGCTTTACATCTGGGGAGTGGTGGTGGGATCAGCGTCAAATTCGTTTTCTCAATGGTAAGGCATTTATTGGCCTTTCGGTTTTGCTGCTGCTTATTCCATCTGTATGGGGCACCGCCTTAGTTGGCGGTGGTGGCGTTGCCGCAGTGTACTATTTGCTAGTTACTACAACCGATACGGCATATTTTCTTCGAGTTCTAGTGATTCTATTTGCAGTTTTCGTTTGGATGCCAGTTTCATTTTATATCCTCATTAAAACCATGCCTTGGGTCATGGGCGGTTTCGCCCCGCTATTGAGACCATTCGACAAATTACTGGGCAAACTCCTGGACCGCGGCCTGGATTCAGGCGAAAGCGCCTTCAACCGAGAGACGGGCAAGCTGAGTTTTGCCCTTCCGGGTGGAAAGAAGCTGACGGCTCCGTTTGAAGAGTTCGACGCCTACGTGGAACGTGTGGTCCAGCATGGCGGCATCTTCTACCGCCTGATGTTTGTTCATCGCTACACCGGTAAGCAGTTCAGCCAGACCTCCCTGAGCCGGATTGAGCCAAGCAAAGAAGAGGTCATGGCCCTGTGGGACATGCTTCAGCGGTACATGGACGTATCCCAGCCGCTGCCGGATGTGCCAAGGCTGGAGCCCTTCCGTCATCTGGATCCGGTAACAGCCGAGCACGACCAGCAAGCCGGGCGTAATCCCCGGTTCTGGCGTGACCTGGATCTGGAAGCCTGGAAACAGGGCGAAGGCGCTGAATGGCTGAAGCGTCAGGCGGAATACCCCTGGGATAAACGTACCTGCCGGCTGACACCACGCTTGGGAAAGGTCTCCACGCAGGCGTACCGGGAATTGCGCCCGCAAGACGCTTACCCTGTTTGACTATCCGTCGTATCAACGTGCCAGGTCAACTAATTGCCTTTGATCAGTTTTTTCTCTTGCTGGTCCGACTGCTGTAAGTTAAAGATTGAAAAACCCAGATTTCAGTGCTTGGGATGGCAGTGGGCCGAGGGTACCTTTCTCTTTGGGTAAGACCAAAATACCTGCCATGATACCCGGCCCCGACTGTTGAACTGGATACACGAACCATGATCACTATGCCGTTTGATGCATTAGCCTGCCCACTGGACGGTTGCCCGCTCATCCCCAGCGAAAAGACCTGGCGGTGCGAGAATGGGCACAGCTTTGATGTTGCGAAGCAGGGCTATGTGCATCTGTTACCGGTTCAGAAGAAACGCACCCTGGACCCGGGTGACAGTAAGGAAATGGTCGCGGCCAGACAACGGTTCCTGAATGCCGGCTTCTACAAACAAATCGCCGACGCCGTGAGCGAACTCGCGCTGCAGTCGCTTCCGAGTGAGGGGACTGGCTCGGTGCTGGATGCCGGTTCCGGAGAAGGCTATTACCTGCGCCACCTGGCAGGCGTCGCTGGCGACAGAAGCCTTGCCATGATTGGCGTCGATATCTCGAAATGGGCGGTCCTGGCAGCGGCAAAACAGGATAAGCAGACCCGATGGGTGGTCGGCAGCAACGCAAACCTGCCGGTATTGCCGGAATCAGTGGATCTGGTGCTTTGCCTGTTCGGGTTTCCGGTTTACAGCGAATTTTTCAGGGTACTGAGGTCCGGAGGGCAATTGATACAGGTGGATGCCGGTGCGGACCACCTCCGGGAACTGCGCGAAATCATTTATCCCGAACTGAAACCGCCCGGAGACAATGAGACCCTTGCCCCGGAGGGTTTCCAGCAGCTGGATTCAACCGTGGTACGTTTCCCGCTGACCCTTCCAGAACGGGACAGCATTGCCGACCTTCTGGCCATGACCCCGCATCTTTACCGGGCCAGCTCAGAAGGCCTTGAAAAGGCAGCGGCACTTGAATCACTGGATGTGACGGTGGATGTCATACTGAAACGTTTCGAGAAGTTGTAACGACTGAAATCACTGACTATCTTCTGAACCCGGTGTCGTTCCACACTTGCGGGAGGCAAGACGTTTTTCGGCTTTCCCGATAATCAGGGTGTCCGCGAGAATGTGCAGCGCCTTGTTGGTGGTGCGCACGGTTCGATAAATCTGTTGGCTGGTCTCATCGTGGGTTTCCCGCGCCTTGCGCGCGGTCTGCCGGAAGTCTTCATCCCGTGAAAACAGATCGATCAGGCCAAATGTTGTATTAGAGATAGCCTTATGCAGTTTTTCGACCGCGCTGGCACCGTTTGAAACGGTATCCTCGAGGAGTCTGGCGCGATTCCGAACCTCAAGAAGGTCCATTCTGCTCTTCTGGATGGCGCTGTTTGCCGCCAGGCGATGGGAGTTGAGGATCCGGGCCTGCCGCCGGCAAAGCAGCAGTTGCCAATACGTGTAGCACAGCCCAGCTAAGGCCAGGAGAAGGAGAGCTGACACGATAACTATAGTGATCACAACAATGCGCTCCTATCGGTACTCGATCTGCATATCCACATCAATTTCACGCTCTGTCAGCTCTTCTTCAAGCTCTTTCATCACTTCCTGGTAAACCATTTTACGAACCATTACCGGAAGTTTGTCCGCAAGCACGCGGGCTGAGCGGGATTCCCGCTTGGCCAGGGCAATCGGATCCAGCACCCGCAGCGTAATAACCAGCTCCGGTTCCTGCGCTGACTCCACGATATTGTCATTCTCCATCATTCGGGCGATCACTTTACGCTGTTCCAGAACCTGCCAGCAGACAAAGCCGCTGAACAGGGCAAGCAGAATGCTCAGTACCGTAAGAAAGGTGATCAATTCGGACCTCCGGGAATCGTTCTGTTCACTGCCTGGCAGTGTGCCTGGGCAGTGTGCCTGATAGAGTGTGACAAACGATTGGCCGTGACGACGGATTTACCGGTGGGGCGGGGAAAATAGAACGGCGCTCAAACCTGCTAATATCGGTTAGGGTTGTGCAGTGAACTAGGCTAAATCAATGAGTTAAGGTCGACTATTCATGCTAACGGAGGATTGCTCATGGTTTGGTTCAAAGCGTTTGTAAGTGGTTTTCTCGCGACCCTGGTGTTCCATCAGGGCCTGCTCACGCTGTTCTGGCTTGGTAACGTAGTGCCCAAGGCACCTTTCAACCTGTCCCCGGTGCCACCGCTGGGTGTTCCGGCCGTTGTATCGCTGGCGTTCTTTGGCGGCCTATGGGGTATGGTGTTATGGCTCATTCTTGGCCGTCTGGCCGGGGTGAGGTTCTGGCTGGGTCATGTCATTGTAGGGGCAATAGGTCCCACGGCAGTCGCCATGCTGGTGGTTTTCCCCCTCAAAGGGCTTGATGTGTCCGCCCAGACCTGGGTGGGCGGGCTTCTTCTCAACGGCTTCTGGGGCCTGGGTGTTGCCGTGTTCATGCGCCTGATGGCTGCAAAAGCGCCATCGGGCCTCCGATGAATATTCAATCAACAGTCTCGACTAAGGAAGATCAATGACTAAATCCGCAGAAACGACCCATGATCTGGTGGTGTTTGGTGCCACCAGTTTTGTCGGCCAGATTCTTACCCGTTACCTGCTCGACACCTACGGAGTGGGTCAGTCGGTGAAATGGGCGATTGCCGGGCGCTCCGAGAGCAAGCTGAATACCCTGAAATCCGAACTGGGTAACACCGCGAAAGATCTGCCGGTGATTCTGGCCGATGCCTCTGATGAGGCGGCGCTTCAGGCCATGTGCGAACAGACCCGTGTCATCATTTCCACCGTCGGCCCCTACGCTCTGTACGGTGAGCCGCTGGTGCAGACCTGCGTACGCACCGGGACCGATTACTGCGACCTGACCGGCGAAGTGCAGTGGATCCGTAAAATGGTGGAGCGCTACGAGGAGGAAGCCAGGTCTTCCGGCGCCCGCATTGTTCACTGTTGCGGTTTCGACTCCATTCCGTCCGATATGGGCGTCTGGTTCCTGCAGAACCAGGCAGAGCAGGTCTTTGGTGAGCCCTGTCGCGATGTCCGCATGCGGGTGAAGACGGCCAAGGGCGAGTTCTCCGGTGGCACTGTGGCCTCCATGATGAACGTGGCGAAGGAAGCAGCGGCGGATCCCAAGCTGCGGAAGGAACTGGCTAACCCATTCTCCATCTGCCCGCCGGAGCACCGCTCCGAAACCCGTCAGCCGAGTCTGAAGGGCGCGGAGTTCGACAAAACCTTTAACGCCTGGCTGGCGCCGTTTGTGATGGGAGCCATCAATACCCGGGTGGTGCATCGCTCGAATGCGCTGCAGGATGCCCGGTACGGCAAGGAGTTCACCTACGACGAGGCAATGATGACCGGCCGCGGCACCAAGGGGCGACTGGCTGCCTACGCCATCATCGGTGGTCTGGCGGCGTTCTTTACCGCCTCTGCCATCAAGCCTACCCGCTGGCTGGTTGAGAAGTTCGTGCCTCAGCCCGGCGAAGGGCCAAGCCCGGAAGCCCAGAAATCCGGATTCTACGATCTGCGCTTTGTGGGCCGGACCGAGGATGGCAAGACCATCATCACCAAGGTGACCGGCGATCGGGACCCGGGTTACGGTTCCACCGGCAAGATGCTGGGCGAAGCGGGGATGTGCCTGGCTTTTGATATTCCGGCAGACCAGCCCGGCGGTTTCTGGACCCCGGCGTCATTGTTGGACGGCAAACTGATGGAACGTCTGACCAGCAAGGCTGGCCTGACCTTCGAGGTGGTTGAAACCCGCTAGCGGCTCAGGTAAATCACGCGGTCGGTGCCCGGAAGGGCATCCGGCCCGTGCGCCAGGCTGATTACCGTTTTCCCGTCCAGAAGACCATCCATCCGTTTCGCTATTCGAGCCCGGGTCTCAGCATCCAGGCCGGTAAACGGCTCATCCAGAACCACCAGCGGGGCAGGGTTCAGCAATACCCGCGCCAGCGCCACCCGCCGAGCCTCACCACCAGACAGCCGGCTGCCCGCGCTTCCCAGCCAGGTATCAAGCTGGTCCGGTTCCGAAGCGAACCGCTCCGCCAGCTCCACCTGCTCCAGAATGCTCCACAGGTCGGTATCGCTCGCCGCCGGGGAGCCCAGCAACAGATTTGCTCTCAGAGTATCCTCAAACAGCACGGTTTTCTGGGTCAGATAAACCCGTTCCTGGCACGCGAATGTGCCATGTGCTGGCAGCACCCCGGCGAAGGTGTCCGCCAGGGAAGACTTGCCACTACCGGAATGGCCAAGGATTCCAAGTCGCTCGCCGGCCTGAACCTCAAGCTCGAAATGTTTGAACAATGGCGCGTAACCCGCATGTTTTACTGTGATATTCTCTGCCCGAAGCGCGGTATCCGCCGGCAGATCCACAGCGCCGGAATGAACAGCCGGTTGACTTGCCCGGCAATCCCGGTTCAGGCGTGTAGCCGAGGCCACGGTCGCCCCCAGCTTGCCGAATGCATCCGGCAGCATGGTGTAGGCTTCTGCCAGTCCGAGCAGGGCAATCGGCAAAAGAACCAGCACCGGCCCGGATAATGTACCGGCCTGATACAGGGCAAAACCGGCCCAGAGCGCGAAAACGGCAGAAAGGTTGATCAACAGGTGAGCACCGGCCAGGTGCCAGCCAATCCGGGCGTCTGCCTTAGCCTGCTCTGAGGTTACCTGATGAGCCTGGCGCATCAACCCGGCCGCATGTTTTCCGGTTCTTCCGGCCGCGGTCAGCTCCGCAAAACCCTCGATGTGTTCAACCACGGCGGTTCGCAGGGCTTCCTGCCGGTCACTCTGCCCGGCTGAGAGGTGTCGGGTTCGCAGATAAACGCCGATGGTAGCGATCAGGAACGCCACCAGCAGTACCAGGCCCACCAGCATGGCTGTCTGTAAATCAAAGAGCACCGCTGCCAGCATCACGACCAGTACGGAAACCAGCGCAGCAAGTGCGGTTGGTGCGATCAGCCGAAGATACAGGGTGTCCAGGGAATCGACATCGCTGGTCAGTCTTGACAGCCATTGGGCCCCCGTCAGCTCACTCCTGTGGCTCCGGCTCGCGAGAGATAGTCCCCGGAACAGCGCCACCCGGATGTCGGTCAGCAAGCGCAACACCGTATCGTGGTTGTACACCCGCTCCAGATACCGGAACACCGTGCGGGACACCGCAAAGAGCCGGATGGCCCCGCCGGGCACATACAGATTGATGGTAGCGGCAACTCCGGCAGCCAGAAGAAGTCCCACCAGCGCCGTTTCTGTGATAAACCAGCCGGAAATCGCGAGCAGGGCAATGCCGGAGAGCAGGGTTGCCAGAATCAGGAACCCACCCATTACAAGCCGGCCAGGGCGTTTGCAGATCAGGTCCAGCCAGGGTTTCAGTTCACGCATCCCGAACCTCCCCGCCGGACACCAGCAGCACCCGGTTGGCCAGTGTAAGCAAGGCCTGGTGATGGGTGGAAAAAATCAGGGTTTTGCCAGCCACCGCCAATTTGTGCAGGGCCTCCAGCACAAACACTTCACTGTCGCAGTCCAGACCCGCCGTGGGCTCGTCCAGCAGGATCAGATCGTAATTGGCCAGGAAGATACGGGCCAGACTCAGGCGCCGCGCCTGCCCGCCAGAAAGGCCGTGACCGTCTTCGGACACTGTACTGTGAATTCCGTCTTTCCGACTGTCCAGCAGGGGGCCCAGGCCAACATTGCGCAGGGCAGCTGCAATGGCAATATCGGAGGCGTCCGGCGTGGTCAGCCGAAGGTTGTCCGCCCATGTGCCCTGAACCAGAAACCCTTTCTGTCCCAGCCAGCCAAACCGGAAACTGCCGGGAGTCTGGCCGAACAGCTGGATGGTACCGCTGTCCGGTGCCATAAAGCCGGCCAGCAGGTGCAACAGGGTGGATTTCCCGCCACCGGAGGGACCGGTAAGGGCAATAACGTCGCCCTGCCGGATCGTCAGCGACAGTTCCTTCAGAACCTGATGGTCAGCCCGGAACACCTTTGACACCGAATTCAGCTCAATCACATCGATTGCGGCGGCTGTGTCCGCCAGTTCAACCGACCGATGGCGATCCACCTTTCTGTTCAGGCGCTCAAGAATCTCCGCGCCGGCCCCCATAGCCGCGGCACGGTCATGGTAGTGCTGGGAGAGGGTCCTCAGCGGCTGAAAGAACTCCGGAGCCAGCAACAGGATCAGCAGCCCCGAGAATAACGTCAGCTCCCCCGAAGGCCCATAGGTGATGTAACCCAGCAGGCCAAACCCGATATAGATCGCGATTACCGCGATGGCAACCGAGGCAAAGAACTCCAGCACCGCCGACGACAGGAAGGCGATCCGCAAGGTTTTCATGGTGATACGCCGGTAATAGTCCGACCGCTTGCGAATAAGCTCGGCGGCACCGGTGGTCTGGCCAAACAGTTGAAGAGTTGTCAGCCCGCGAACCTTGTCCAGGAACTGCCCGGAGAGCCGGCTGATGGTCTCGAAATGCTGCTGGTTCAGCTTTTCCGCGCCCATCCCCACCAGGGCCATAAAAACCGGAATCAAAGGGGCCGAGAGCACAAGAAAGATCCCTGCCAGCCAATCCAGCCAGAACACCAGAGCCAGAACCAGCAAAGGCACAATCATCGAAAGGCTCATTTGCGGAAGGAAGCGGGCGAAGTAGCCGTGCAGGGCCTCAACATGGTCTATCCATTCCCGGGCGAGGGTGCCGGCTGAAGACTGGCCCAACCCGACCGGGCCAGTGGCTTGCCAGTGCTTGTGAATCTGCCGCCGGGCATCCCGGCGCACCTGCTCGCTGCAGCGGGCGGCAAGCCGGGTCTGAAAGCCCTGGCCAATAGCGCGAATGAGGATGGCCAGAATCAGGCCAAGAAAGAGGGGAGTCAGTTCCGCAACGGGAACGTTATCGGTCACACCCAGATGAATAATCCGGGCGAGAAGGAACATCTGGACAATGGTGGCCAGCCCGGCAACCGCACCCGCCGCAACCGTACCCCGGATCCAGAGACGGTTGCCACGGGCCAGTTGCCCAAGCCACTGCTTCACGGCTTGCTGGTTGGCGGCGGCTGTCTCTCCGCCCCCGTCAGCCCGTGGCTCAGCCACTTAGTGGTAGCCCTCGCGGCCGGAATACCCAGTCGGTCCAGGCGGTGTAGGCCGGCACCACCCTGCACCAGCCAGGTCTCGTTGCCATGGCACATAAATGATGATGCCGAAGCCGGTAATGAAGGCCCGGATAAGGGGCGGATCAGACAGTTCCATAATCAGCAACCTCCCTGACTGGCCGGGATCACCAGAGCGTGCATTACGATATCATAATCCGAAACGACCAGAAGACGATGGCAACCGGCACTTCATTCAGGCCAGGCCCTCGAGAACCGCAATGCAGGAAGTCAGGCCGATGGTAAACACTGGAAAAATGGCGTGAAATGACACCACGAACGCGAACTGGATCAGCGACAGGATGAGAGGATCAAGTACCATGGGAACCCTCCGGTAATGTTCACATCAAAATAAACGGGTCCAGCGAACCCGTTCAGCCGCTGCCTTGGCTCATTTTGTTATGTTGTTATTACCGGCAGATGGTTGTCATGCTACTAAACATGGCGACAAAGCCGATAGGGCAGATTGTCGCACCCCTTGATATAAAACAAGTAAGGGCAAGCCAATGAGCTTTTACGAGGACCGGATACTGCCACACATCATAGACTGCGCTTGTTCCATGGGCCAGGTGATGAAACTGCGCAGCCAGGTAGTACCCCACGCTAAGGGCCGGGTGCTGGAAGTGGGTATGGGCTCCGCCATCAACCTGGAATTCTATAACCCCGACCAGGTAGAGATGGTGTACGGCCTTGAGCCCTCAGACGGCATGCGCCGCAAGGCCCAAACCAATCTCGCCCGCTCTCCAGTCAAGGTAGAATGGCTGGACCTGCCCGGAGAGAAAATCCCACTGGAAGACCACTCCGTGGACACCGTTCTGCTCACCTTTACCCTGTGCACCATCCCGGACTGGCACACCGCGCTCCAGCAAATGAAGCGGGTGCTAAAGCCCGGCGGCGAACTCCTGTTCCTGGAGCACGGCGAATCACCCCACGACAGCACCCGAAAATGGCAACACCGCATCACCCCGGGCTGGAAGAAACTCGCTGGCGGCTGCCACCTGAACCGCCACATCGCCGACCTGATCCGGCACTCCGGCTTCGAAATCCTGGAGCTGGAAAACCTCTATATTCCCAAGGCGCCGAAGATCGCCGGCTACATCTACAAGGGCAGGGCCATCAAGCCTGCAGAGGCCTGATCAGCGGAGTAGAGAGCAAGGGCAGAATCCGAATTGCGTTACCCTACGCAGCCTTATACAATTCTGCCCCTCAAAACCTCCCTCCGAATGCCCGGATGGTGAAATTGGTAGACACAAGAGACTTAAAATCTCTCGGCCGCAAGGCTGTGCCGGTTCGATTCCGGCTCCGGGCACCATATTTTTATGGTTCGAGCGATTGATGCCTGCAAAGCGTCTTGCCGGGCCTCCGCTCCAAGATCATCATTGATGAACCCATGCGCGGCATACTGCCACTCCTGAATCTCGACTCGAAGACGGGCGAGAGCTACCATGAAATGGGCGGCGAAACCGTGCAGAAGTGCTGGCAATTGTCGCTGGCGCGCCGGACCCTCATTGAGTACGTGGCGTATCGCATTTGTAATGCAGGGTTGAAAGTGAGATCGGGGGAAACATGACATCGCCGGAGACAGCATCATCCCGGTGGGCGGCGACCGAAGGGCTTCCGTTCCCCCTGGGCCCGACCAGGATAGAAAAAGAGGGCGCCTGCAACTTCGCGCTTTACTCCAAACATGCGGAGAGCGTCACGTTGTTACTCTATACCGAGAGCGATGTGGTCAATCCGGTATTCGAATTCCGGTTGGATTTCCTCAAGAACAAAACGGGCCGGGTCTGGCATTGTCGTATCCCGTTTACGTCAATGAAGGACGCGGCCTACTACGCGTATCGTGTCGGGGGACCCAGACCGGATGGCCGCTTCGAGTGGCACACGTTCGATCACGACAAGATCCTGCTCGACCCCTATGCCAAGTCGGTGTTCTTTCCCCCGGCCTTCGACCGGCTCGCCGCCGTCCGGCCTGGCTCGAATGCCGGCAAGGCGCCGCTGGGCGTGCTTGCCGGCGACAGCGAGGGCTTCGACTGGCAAGGCGACCATCGCCCCCGGCACGAGGCCGACACGGTCATTTACGAGCTGCACGTCGGAGGATTCACCAAGAACCCCAACTCCCGCGTCAGGGACGAGGCGCGCGGAACATATGCGGGCCTGGTCGAGAAGATCCCGTACCTGAAGGATCTGGGGGTCACCGTGGTGGAGTTGATGCCGGTGTTCCAGTACGACCCCGCCGACGGCAACTACTGGGGCTACATGCCGCTGAACTTTTTCTCCCCTCACCACAGTTACCTCAGCAACCACACGGTCAAAGCGCAACACAACGAGCTGCGCGACATGATCAAGGCGCTGCACCAGGCGAATATCGAGGTGGTACTTGATGTGGTCTACAATCATACGGGCGAGGGCGATCACATGGGCCCGGTCTATAGCTACAAGGGGATCGACAACAGCACCTACTATCTGATGGCGGACCGGCCGGATGCACCCTACGAAAATTTTTCCGGTACCGGCAACACGCTCAATACGTCGAACCGCGCCGTCCGCAAGATGATCATGGACAGCGCCCGTCACTGGGCCCACGAGATGCACGTCGACGGCTTTCGCTTTGACCTCGCGTCCCTCTTTACCCGTAAAGCGGACGGCTCGGTCAACGCCAACGACGTGCCGCTGCTCAGCGACATGGCCTCCGACCCGGATCTGGCGCAGCTGCGCCTGATTGCCGAGCCCTGGGACGCCGCCGGAGTGTACCAGCTGGGCCGGGCGTTCCCGGGCATCATGGCCTGCCAGTGGAACGGCAGATACCGGGACGATCTCCGTCGCTTCGTCAAGGGCGATCCCGGCATGGTGCCAGCCCTGATGCGTCGTCTGTACGGCAGCGACGATCTGTTCCCCGATGACCGGATGAATGCCTATCATCCCCACCAGAGTGTCAACTACGTCGCCTCGCACGACGGCTTCACCCTTTACGACCTCGTGGCCTACAACCAGAAGCACAACTGGGCTAACGGCCACGACAACAGCGACGGCATGGCGGAAAACCACAGCTGGAACTGCGGCTGGGAAGGCGATGAGGACGTGCCGCCGGACGTCATGAAACTGCGCAAACAACAGATCAGGAATTTCTGCTGCCTGCTGTTGCTGTCGAACGGCACGCCCATGTTCCGTGCCGGGGATGAGTTCATGCACACCCAGGCCGGCAACAACAACCCTTACAATCAGGACAACGAAACGGCTTGGATCGATTGGCGCCGACTGGACGCCAACCCGGACATCTTCCGTTTTTTCAAGTTGATGATCGCGTTTCGCAAGGCGCATCCGTCGCTGGCGCGGAGCCGGTTCTGGCGCGAGGATATCCAGTGGTACGGGGTTGGCCGGGATCCCGACCTTGGCGGTGATTCCCGCAGCCTCGCCTTTGCCCTGTACGGCGGCTCGCAGCAGGATGACGACCTCTACGTGATGATCAACGCCTGGTGGGAGGAACTGACCTTTGAGATACAGGAGGGGGAAGCTAACACGTGGCGGCGCCTGATCGATACCAGCCTCGACAGCCCGTCCGACTTTCTCGAACCCGGCACCGAAAGCCCGTTGCCGTCGATGCATTATCGCGTTCCGGCCAGGACCGTGGTCGTGCTGGTTCGCGATCGGCCTGAATCCGCAAGCGCCGACCTTTGAAGAGAATGATATGACCGCCGCCGAGCTGTTCTGGGCGACCAAACAAGGCATCCGGTTTACCGGAATGCCCGCCTGGGGCCCGTCCCGAAGCGACCAGGAGCTGTGGGACATTGTCGCGTTTGTGATGACACTGCCGAAAATGAATGCCGCGGATTATGATGCGCTGCGGGTGAGACCCGAACAAAGGAGATTGAAGATGCAGATCGGAATGATAGGCCTGGGACGTATGGGCAGCAATATGGTGCGGCGCCTGCTGCGGGGAGGGCACGAATGTGTGGTGTACAACCGTAGCCCCGAAGCCGTCGAGGCACTTGCCAACGAAGGCGCCGTCGGCTCGGTGTCGCTGGAGGATTTTGTCGCCCGCATGACCCCGCCGCGCGCGGTCTGGCTGATGGTGCCCGCGACAGTCGTGGATGAGATGCTGGCACGGCTGGCGCCGCTGCTCGAAGCGGGCGACATCGTCATCGATGGCGGCAATTCCTATTACCGCGACGATATCCGGCGCGCGGCCGAACTGCAGCAGAACGAGGTGCATTATGTGGATGTGGGAACCAGTGGCGGCGTCGCTGGTCTGGAGCGTGGTTTTTGCCTGATGATTGGTGGCGAGCAGGACATCGTCCGGCACCTCGATCCGGTTTTTGCCACGCTGGCCCCGGGAATGGGCACGGCGCCACGCACCCCTGGCCGGGACAAGCCCGGCAGCACCGCCGAACAGGGCTACCTGCACTGCGGTCCGCACGGCGCCGGGCACTTCGTCAAGATGGTCCACAACGGCATCGAATACGGTCTGATGGCGGCGTACGCCGAGGGCCTGAACATCCTGCACAACGCCAACGCCGGCAAGCGCGCGCATGATAGTGATGCCGAGACTGCGCCAATGCCCAACCCCGAGTATTACCAGTACGAGCTGGACCTGCCCGAGATCGCGGAAGTCTGGCGGCGCGGCAGCGTGGTGGCGTCATGGCTGCTCGATCTCACGGCCGCGGCGCTGGTGGAGGATGCCGATCTGCGCGGCTTCTCGGGGCGGGTGTCGGATTCCGGTGAGGGGCGCTGGACAGCACTGGCGGCTATCGACGAGGGCGTGCCGGCGCCGGTCATCAGCGCGGCGCTGTTCGGGCGCTTTGGCTCGCGTGGCGATGCCGACTATG
This sequence comes from Marinobacter sp. B-21, assembly GCF_056857895.1. NCBI lineage: Bacteria > Pseudomonadati > Pseudomonadota > Gammaproteobacteria > Pseudomonadales > Marinobacteraceae > Marinobacter > Marinobacter sp. B-21. The sequence goes on along the minus strand of NZ_JBSXNZ010000087.1, from coordinate 77,345 downwards.
CCAACCGGGTGCTGTCTGCGATGCGAAAGCAGTTTGGCGGGCACGATGAAAAGAAAAAGGAGCACTGAGTTGGATATCGGCCACAACCACATACCGCCGGCGGATGCACTGGTGCTGTTCGGCATTACCGGTGATCTTGCCCGCAAGAAGATCTTTCCGGCGCTCTACGCGATGGCCAAACGCGGCACCCTCAACGTCCCGGTGGTCGGCGTCGCCAATTCCAGGTTAAGCCCGGCGCAACTGCGCCAGCGCGCCCGGGATGCCATCGAGGCGTCCGGCAAGATCGATGACAAACCCGCCCTTGATCGACTGCTCTCCCTGCTCGACTACGTCAGTGGCGACTACAACGACCCGGGTACGTTCACGGCACTCAGGAAAGCGCTGGGCGAGGCCCGGCGACCGGCGCACTACCTGGCTATCCCGCCTTCCTTGTTCGAGACAGTCACCCAGGGGCTCGGTGCCGCGGACCTGGCCGGGCAGGCCCGCGTCATCGTCGAAAAGCCGTTCGGGCGCGACCTGGCTTCCTCGCGGGCACTCAACCACGTGCTGCGTTCGGTGTTTGCGGAAGATGCAATTTTCCGCATCGATCACTACCTCGGCAAGGAAGCGATCATGAATATCCTCTATTTCCGCTTCGCCAATTCCTTCCTCGAGCCGATCTGGAACCGCGACCACGTGGCCAGCGTGCAGATCACGTTGGCCGAGGATTTCGGTGTGGAGGGGCGCGGCGCATTTTTCGAAAGCGCCGGCACGCTTCGGGATGTCGTCCAGAACCACCTGTTCCAGATCCTCGCACTGCTGGCCATGGAGCCGCCGGGCTATCAGGGTTTTGACGCGGTGCACGCCGAAAAATACAAAGTGTTCCGGGCCATGCGCCCGCTCGCGCCCGACGACCTGGTGCGCGGCCAGTACGCCGGTTACCGCCAGGAGCCGGGTGTGGCGAAGGAGTCCGACGTCGAGACCTTCTGCGCTCTGCGGCTGTTCATAGATTCCTGGCGCTGGCAGGGAGTACCGTGGTATCTGCGCGCGGGCAAGAGTCTGCCCACCACGGTGGCCGAGGTCCTGGTTGAGTTGAAGCCGCCGCCGCAGCGGCTGTTCGACGATTCGCTGCCGGCGACCGGGTCGGCCAATTATCTGCGCTTCCGGCTGTCCCCGGGCTCCACCGTCGCCCTGGCCGCCCGCATCAAGCGCGCAGGCAAGGACTTCACCGGCGACCAGCACGAGCTCTTCCTGCAGGATCAGCAGCCGGAAGATGAATCGCCCTATGAGCGGCTTTTGGGAGACGCCATGGCCGGTAATGGGGCGCTATTCGCCCACGAAGATTGTCTCGAGGCTGCCTGGGCGGTCGTTGACCCGGTTCTGACCACGCATCACCGGGCTCTGGCGTATCCACCCGGTAGTTGGGGGCCAGAGGCAGCAGATGCGCTTATTGCGGCAGACGGCAGCTGGTACAACCCGATACCGGTGAAGGCGAGAAAATGACAATGACGAACGAAGTGGTGTTTCTGCTCGACGTGGACAGGCTGCTAGACAACATCACGCGCGATCTGCTGGACCGCGTCGCCTCAAAAATCGAAGTGCTGACCAAGGCCAGGCAGACATGAGCGGCGCGACGCTGACCACAGTTTCGGCCGCGCCGGCGCAACGCCTGGCAGAGCCGCCGATCAACGTGACGGAAAAACGCGCCGTGCTGCACACCGTCCTGCCGCGGAGCGGACGATCATGAAGCCGAGTCCCCTTGCAGGCAAGCCGGCCACGCCAGCGGTACTGGTCGATGTGTCTAAACTTGTTACGGCCTATTACTCGGACGTGCCAGATGTTTCAGTGCCGGAGCAGCGAGTTAAGTTCGGCACCTCGGGGCATCGCGGTTCCGCGTTCGAAAACAGCTTCAACGAAGGGCATGTGCTCGCCATCAGTCAGGCCATTTGCGATTACCGAGTGCAGCAGGGCATCAATGGCCCACTGTTTCTGGGTATCGACACACATGCGCTGTCCGAGCCCGCCTGCGCCAGCGCGCTCGAGGTGCTGGCGGCCAACGGGGTGGACGTCATGCTTGCCGAGAACGACGAATACACGCCCACGCCAGTGATTTCTCACGCCATTCTCTCTTACAACCGCGGACGCGCTAGCGGACTGGCGGACGGCATTGTCATCACGCCGTCGCACAATCCGCCCGACAGCGGCGGCTTCAAGTACAACCCGCCCAACGGCGGGCCGGCGGATAAGGACGTTACCGGATGGATCGAAGCCAGAGCCAACGGATTTCTGAAAAACGGCCTCCAGGGCGTGAAGAGAATGCCTTTGGAGAAGGCGCTGCACGCCGCCACCACCCACCGCCACGACTTCCTCAACGCTTACGTGAGCGATCTCGGCAACGTGATCGACATGGAGGCGATCCGCGGCGCGAACATCAGTATGGGCGTGGATCCACTCGGCGGCGCCGGCGTTCACTACTGGGGACCGATTGCCGAGCGCTACGGTTTGAATCTGACGGTGGTGAACGAAGCCGTCGATCCGACCTTCCGCTTCATGACGGTTGACTGGGACGGCCAGATCCGCATGGACCCGTCATCAGCCTACGCGATGCAGAGCCTGATCGGCCTCAAGGATCGCTTCGACATCGCTTTTGCCTGCGACACCGACCACGACCGGCACGGCATCGTCACCCGCAACGCGGGTTTGCTGCCGCCCAACCATTACCTGGCAGTTTCCATTTTCTACCTGTTCCAGCATCGGCCGGAGTGGAGCAAGGATGCGGCGGTGGGTAAGACGGTGGTTAGCAGCCAGATGATTGATCGCGTCACGACCAAGCTCGGCCGCCAGCTCTACGAGGTGCCGGTCGGTTTTAAATGGTTTGTGGATGGCCTGCTTGACGGGTTGCTCGGCTTCGGCGGCGAAGAGAGCGCGGGCGCATCCTTCCTGCGTCGTGACGGCAGCGTCTGGACGACGGACAAAGACGGCATCGTTCCGGCTTTGCTCGCCGCGGAAATCACCGCGCGCATGGGCCGCGATCCCGGCGAGATCTACCGCGAGCTGACGCGCGAGTTCGGCGAACCTGCCTATGACCGGGTCGAGGCGCCTGCCACGCCGGCGCAAAAAGCGATGCTGTCAAAACTCTCGCCACAACAGGTGCGGATCTCGCAACTGGGCGGCGAGAAGATCGACCGCATACTCGACCGCGCGCCTGGCAACAACGCCCCGATCGGCGGCATCAAGGTGGTCAGCGCCAGCGGCTGGTTCGCCGCGCGGCCGTCCGGCACCGAGGACATTTACAAAATCTACGCGGAGAGCTTTCGCGGCGAAGACCACCTGCGTGCCCTGCTAAGCGAGGCGCAGACCATCGTCGACCAGGCGCTGACGGGGCATTGATGCGCGCCACACTATTTGCACAGTTAAGGAGTGGCCATGTCAGACCCACTCGATCAGCTTTGCATCAACACTGTGCGGTTTCTGTCGGTGGACGCCCCTGTCAATGAAAGACACTATTGAATGACAAGACATCGCGAACATGAAGGCATCTAAGGAGTTACCAGTGGCTCAGCAGGTTGACGAATTAACCAGTCGGAACACTGTCTACGGATCGTTCTGCTCCGGCAGTGGCTGGATCCTATTGATGTCTCCGGTTGGGACTGCCGGATCGTCCTTGATGATCACCATGATGCCGCCGCCGATAATAGCAATGGCGAGGATGGCTTTGATAATGATCGATTTCCACATGAGTGGCTCCTGTCGGCATTTTTGACGTCTCTACGGACTTTATGGGCAGCGGCGGCCTGTAACAACCCTGTAGCCGAAAAACTGTGGACCCTACAAAAGTCGCTTCGACAGTATAGCCGGTCTCGGCAATACTGGAACCTGGACTTCGGAGAAGGCGGTCGGAAGTTGTTCCCAAAATACGCTGTAAATACTTCCCTGTACGCTTGGCTCCGCACGATTTTGGGAACAACTTCCGGACCGCCTCTGCCACGTATATGGGCTCGAACAGGAGAGCAGTCATGACAGAACAATCGGAACCGCTGGTCCACAAGTACAGCGAAAACGGCATTACCACACTCACGCTGAACCAGCCCGGTAAGAAAAACAGCCTTTCGATGGCCATGCTGGAGGCATTGTCCGAAGAGCTGGAGACCATCGCCTCGGATTCTGAAACCCGGGTTGTGGTTCTGGCGGCCCATGGCAACGTGTTCTGCGCCGGGCACGATCTTCGGGAAGTCCGGGAACAGTTCGATAGCCACGAGTTTCAGCTGGCACTGTTTAACCAGTGCAGCAAGGTAATGCAGCAGATCGTGAATCTGCCCCGGCCGGTGATTGCCCGGGTGGCGGGCGTTGCAACAGCGGCGGGCTGTCAGCTGGTGGCCAGTTGTGATCTTGCGGTGGCGGCGGATACCGCGCGGTTTGCCACGCCCGGGGTGAATATCGGGCTGTTCTGTTCAACGCCGATGGTAGCGCTGTCGCGGAATGTGTCGCGCAAGCATGCGATGGAAATGCTGCTGACCGGTGAGCTGATCAGCGCGCCGAAGGCAGAGCGCCTGGGGCTGGTGAACCAGGTGGTGGATGAGCAGATTTTGGATGAAGCCGTCTACAAGCTGGCCCGCACCATTGCCGGAAAATCGGGCCATACCCTGAAGATCGGCAAGGAGGCGTTCTACCGGCAGTTGGAAATGCCACTGGCCGAGGCCTACGAGTACACCTCTCAGGTGATGGCGGACAATATGATGGCGAACGATGCCCAGGAAGGTATCTGTGCGTTCCTGGACAAACGCAAGCCGGACTGGAAGGACAGCTGAGGCCTGCCCGGCTAACGTGCCGGGCAATTCTCCGTTCTCAGGTTCAGGCGATCACCTTGCCGGAGCTGGTGTTTCCGGAAGAACCCGGCGTTCATCTCCACTGCCTTGATGAAAGGCACGCCGGCCGGGTAGCTGGGGCACCTGGAACCACTGGCTGAAACGCAGGGCACCATCTGGCGGATACTGCCAATCACCCCGTCCCGGTTCAGGTACGCGATGTCCAGCGGAATCAGGGTGTTGTACATCCAGAAGCCGTGACCGGCGTCTCTGGGTTCCCGGTACTCGAAGAGCATGCCGGCATCGGGCGCCAGGGAGGTTCGACCCATCAATCCTTTTCGCCGCTGTTCCGCGGTGCTGGCCACTTCCAGTTGGACGGGCACGGAGCCTGCCTCTGAGACAAAGCAAGCATCAATGACCGGCAGGCCCTCCTGGGGCGCGGCTACGCCCAGGGAGCAGCCATACACTGCGGGACCGGCTGCAAGTATCGCCCAGTACTTCAGCGTGCGGAACAGGCTGATTCCCGGGTTCACGAGCGCAACCGGTAGCCGGTTTTGAAAATCCACCAGATGCCTGTCATGCACGCGGTCAGGAACACGAGGGTCATGCCTACGCTGATGCCCACATGGACGTCGGACACGCCATAGAACGCCCAGCGGAAGCCACTGATCAGGTATACCACAGGATTGAACAGGCTGATGGTTTGCCAGGTTTCCGGCAGCATATCGATGGAGTAAAAGGTACCGCCAAGGAACACCAGCGGCGTTACGATCATCATGGGTACAATCTGCAGTTTCTCGAACCCGTCCGCCCAGATGCCGATGATGAATCCAAACAGGCTGAAGGTGATTGAGGTGAGCACCAGGAAGGAGACCATCCAGAAGGGGTGCAGCACGTCGTAATCCACAAAGAATTTCGCCGTTGCCAGAATAATCAGCCCCAGGATGACTGACTTGGTGGCCGCAGCACCCACGTAGCCAAGCACCACTTCCACGTAGGACACCGGCGCCGAGAGCACCTCATAGATGGTGCCGGAGAACTTGGGCATGTAGATGCCGAAGGAGGCGTTGGAAATGCTCTGCATCAGCAGGGACAGCATCACCAGGCCGGGAATGATATAGGCACCGTAGGCGATGTTGTTGATGTCGCCCATGCGTGAGCCAATGGCCGAGCCGAAAACGACAAAGTACAGGGAGGTGGAGATCACCGGTGAAAGCACGCTCTGCATCACCGTGCGCTTCATGCGGGCCATTTCAAAATTGTAGATTGCGCGGATACCGTAAAGGTTCATGCCTTTCTCCAATGGGTCGGCGGGCTTATTCATGCACCAGGCCGACAAAAATCTCTTCGAGGGAACTTTCCCGGGTTTGCAGATCCCGGTACTCGATACCAAGGTCGCCGAGTGTGCGAAGCAGCCGGGCCACGCCGGCTTGTTCCTGCTGGGAATCGAAGGTGTAAACCAGCTCGTAACCGTCGTCCGACAGTTCCACGGGCTCCAGCATGAGTTCGCCGGGCATCTTGTCCAGCTTCTGCTGCAGTTGGAGCCGGAGTTCCTTTTTGCCCAGTTTGGTCATCAGCTGGGCTTTGTCTTCCACCAGGATGATCTCACCACCCCGGATCACACCGATGCGGTCCGCCATTTCCTCGGCCTCTTCGATGTAATGGGTGGTGAGGATGATGGTGACGCCGTTTTCCCGGAGCTTGCGGACCATTTCCCACATGTCCCGGCGCAATTCCACGTCAACGCCGGCGGTGGGCTCATCCAGGAACAGGATCTGCGGCTCGTGGGACAGGGCCTTGGCAATCATCACCCGGCGCTTCATGCCGCCCGAGAGGGACATGATCCGATTGTTGCGTTTGTCCCACAGGGACAGGTCTTTCAGCACCTTCTCGATGTGTGCCGGCTTCGGTGGCTTGCCGAACAGGCCACGGCTGAAAGACACCGCGCTCCAGACGGTCTCGAAGGAATCGGTATTCAGCTCCTGGGGTACCAGGCCAATGGTTTCCCGGGCCTTGCGGTAGTCTTTGACGATGTCGTAACCGGCGGCTTGTACTTGGCCGGAAGAGAGGTTGACGATGCCGCAGATGATACTGATCAGCGTGGTTTTGCCGGCGCCATTGGGGCCGAGCAGGGCGAAGATCTCGCCACGCTTGATGTCCAGGTTGATGTCTTTCAGGGCCTGGAAGCCGTCATCATAAACCTTGCTTAGGTGCTTAACGGAAATATCCGGCTGCACGGGCGTGTCCTGTGGTCAGAATGGGTCAATTGAAGGCGCCGTATTTTCTCATGACTGGCGCCAGTTTAGAAACCTTTGCCTTGGCAGGAGAAACCACCATAATACCGTGCTGGTTAATTCAGGGTGCGGTTATGGTACGCGCAATAGCAGTTGTGGGATTGATCGTGGGTTTGATTGCTGCCGTGGTCTTCGGCCCGCGAATGCTGGGGGATGCCGTTAACCAAAGCGGGAGCGGCCAACCCATGGCCGAGTGCAATCTTCTCGCTGCGCCCTGCCAGTGGACGACGCCCGCTGGCAAGTGGGAGGCCACTCTGGATACATTAACCGGGGAGGGTGAGCCGGGTATTGAATACCAGCTCACAGTAACCACCCCGCAGCGACCTGAGCGGTTTCTGGCGGTTCTGAGAGGCGAATCCATGTACATGGGGGAGTATCCGGTGCCTCTGGGCAACCGCATTGAAAACAAATATTCCGCACGCTTTACCGCGCCTTTCTGCACTATGGACTCCGCCATGACCTGGCGTATTGATCTGCAGCAGGGCCAGGAGCCGATCGGTGATATTCCGCTAAAGCTGGTATTTCAGGCCCAGTCACGCTGAGAGCCGCAAACCGGGAATCGGTTGGCTGACAAGCGGTCGGGATTGTGTAAAATGGCGAAATTGCCAATGTCAGGGGGCACGTGATGGATTACGGAGATAGTGTTCAGAAGGTACTGCTGAGGAAAATCCGCAAGGCCGAGCAGGATCTGATCCAACTGAAACTCGATTATTGCCGTTTTGTCTTCGGGTTGACCCACCGGGCGAAAGTGCTGGCCGGCGGCGTCACCTACGTGGTGCGGTCGGTGGATGTGGACAGCATGGCCAATACCGATGATGGCGGGTTCACACACCCAGAGATTACCGGTACCCGGGCAGACGAACAGGACCACGCAGAACCGGTTGCCCTGGGCACTGACTGGGTGCTTGAAACCACTCCGAGACAGGCCGCTAGATAAACGCGTTGGCGGTAATGGCCTCGTAAAGGCTCGACGCCGGCGGCACGTACTGACTTTCCCGCCAGAATTCCGCGCCTTCCAGCCCTGCCCGGAAGCAGGCCAGCAGTACGGTGCTTCCGGTTAATGTGCTTATTGCCTGGAGGGCTTCCTGTTGCGGGATGCCGGTCTTACGGCTGGCGATCTGGGCGACCACGCGGGCCAGCGCCCCGGAATGGCGGGTGGATTTTTCGCTGAGTGCGCATCCGGCACCGTACAACCACGCCGCGGCATACGCCCGCACCACTTCCGGTGCCGCAGGCAGTTCCAAGCCGTTCACCCTGCAATCCCGCTCCTGCAAGCCGGCAAGGATATGCAACTGGGTGATCAGCCGGGCCCGATCTGAAACAGGTCTGGACGAATGCTGCCCGAAACTTCCCCGGGCAGCGGTGCGGGGCTCACTGACATAGACAGGAGACGTGCAATTAACGGGTTCCGCGCGCACCAGCGCCGACATCCGGAAAGCCAGTAAAAGAAGCAGCGCCAGCAGCCCCACCTGAGTAAGAAGAATCAACCCGTCAACCATGGTCACCAGAACCCGGAATGTTGCAAAAGGTGATTACATTGTAACGGTATGTATCTGACCAATACCGCCAACCTGTCGCCATATCCTGGCTCAGAATTGACTCAAATGACGGAACTGTGACAGGGATCGCAGCGGGCATTCCGTGAAAAGCAGGCCGATCAGCAGGTTGGCATGGTCTGCAGGGCCAGTTTCCTGCGAATGTAACGGCCCAGGGCATCAATGCCGATGTTCAGAAGGGCGGTGATCAGGATCAGGATCATGGCCCGATCAAACCGGATGTTCTGGATGGCACTGTCGACATAGAAGCCCAGCGTGTAGATACCAAGAATGCCGAGAATGGCGGTTTCCCGCATGATGATTTCCCACCGGTAGAAAAGAAACGCAAGGAAGGACCGGTAGACCCGCGGAACCAGTTCCCAGCTGTAACGGTTGAAACCGGTGGGCGCGTCCGGGCGCAGGTGTATGGAGTTGGTCTGCCGGCCAATCAGGTGGCCGATGATGCCGCCGTTATGAAGCGCCAGTGCCACCACTGCTGGCAGCATGGACGGTCCCCAGAGCTGCAGGAGAATATAGGCCAGGATGTATTCCGGCGTGGAACGCGCAATCACCAGGAAAACATGTCCGGAGGTACGCCGGACCGGGCCGCCGAAATGATTGGAGATCAACGGGAAAGCCAGAAGGGTCAGTATTCCGGTAGCCACAAGGGCGATCTGGGTAAGTACCAGGGTATTCCAGATGCCGGGCAGGGCCTCGTTAATCATCAGGTCGCTCAGCCAGGGGAGCAGGCCTGCCAGCCCCTCGCCATCCCGCAGCGGGCTGGGGACGATGTCCTTAGTGAAAAAGCGTTCCATATTGCCCCAGACAATCGGCAGCCCTTCGCCCAGAAAGAATGGAGCACCGAGAACATAAACCGGCAAGAGCTTTGGTTTCACCCACAGGGGCATCGTTGCAATCAACACGTAAAACAGGATCAGCATTGCCCCGGCATCGGAGTAGAGCCCCTGGGAGAAGGAAGATTCCAGGTAGAAGCCGAGCGTGGGCAAGCCAACGAACCCGAGAATGGCGCTGGAACGAAGGCCGCATTCCAGGCGGTAGGCGGTGTAGGTCCGCAACTGCACCCAGCAATCGGGAATCCGGGTGTAGAGAAACGCCGCGATAACCCCGGTGCGCGGCGGCAGCAGACGGCCGGGTTCCGGGTCCGCCTCATCCAGGATCTCGGAATAGACCTTGGCAAAAATCCCTGAGTAGGGAATGGCTATCGCCAGCACCCCGGTAAGGGGGTGAAATCCAAAAAACTGAAGAAAAATGAGCGCCCAGAAAAGCTCGTGGATGGCCCGGATAAAGGCACAGAATATCCGGACAGGCAGCAAGTGGTAGACCAGCGACAGTAAAAATCCGCAAGCGCTACCCAACGCCACCCCCACAAAGGCAAAGGCAACGGTTCTCAGCAGCGCGGTCATCAAGCCTTCGCTGCTGAAGAAATTCGGAGTGATCACGCCAAGAAAGAAGTTGCCGAGGTCCCGCCAGGGATTCGATGCCGTAATGGCGATGTCAGCAAACAGCAGTCCGACCAGGGCGATGCCAAGGAAGATCAGGCTGGTGCGAACCGTTGGCGAAGAAAGCATGTAACTGGCCGTTTCCCTAGTAGAGAGACATGATGTCGGCTGCCTTCAGGTGGTCACTGGCTTCATCCAGGGCCACCTGTCCGTCCTGGATTCCGACGATCCGGTTGCAGTATTTCAGGGCCATTTCGACATCGTGGAGGGCTATCACACTTGTGGCGAATCGTTGCCTGAGTAGCTGCATTACCAGATGAGCCATGGGGCCGTCGAGTGCGGAAATTGGCTCGTCAGCAAGCAACACCGGCGCATTACGATAAAGAGCACGGGCAATGGCAACCCGCTGACGTTGGCCTCCGGAGAGCGAAGCGGTCGGCATCCAGAGTTTTTCCGACATGCCCAGCGCTTGTAGAATCTCGCGAACCTTATCGCGGTCCCGGAAAAACGGGCGTATCAGGGTAACCGTACTGTACCAGGCAGAATGTTTGTCGAGCTGGCCCATAAACACGTTATGGAATACCGGCAGTGCATTCACCAGGCCCAGATCCTGGGGTACCAGGGAGGACTCGCGATCAACCCGTTCGTGAATCAAGCGCATGAGTGTGGACTTACCGGCACCGCTCTTGCCAACCAGAGCGACCTTTTCACCCTGTTGAACCCTCAGTGAGAGCGGGCCAATAACCCGCTCACCACCGAAAGAGGCCGTGAGGCCCGTTAGGTCAAAGCCTGACATCAATCGAGGATCCCAATCTCTTCCGCAGTCTTGCGAACAGGCTCGTAATCGTCGTTCGATGCAGGAATAAAACCGGAGCGGGGAAAGCTCTCAAGCAGTTTGTGATCGTCCAGGTTGAGAAGAGCTTCGGTGACGCGCTGCTTGAAACCGTCGCCGAAACGCTCGTCGACGTCACCGCGAATGGTCCACTGATAGTCCGGGTAGGCAGGCGTGGTCCAGATGACCTTAACCGCGTCGGTGTCGATGTTGCCGTCGGCCAGTTCTTTTTCCCAAACCTGAAAGTTCAGGGCGCCCACTTCGTAGGTACCGGCTTCGACGAGACGCAGGGTACGGGTGTGGTTGCCACTAAAGCCAACGCGGGAGAAGAAGTCTGCCGGCTGGGCACCAAACACGTCACGGATATAGAATTCAGGCATCAGGCGGCCGGATGTAGAGCCCTTGGAACCAAAGGTGAAGGTTTTGCCCCGAAGTTCATCTTCCAGCGCGGAAAGTTCATCCGCAGGCTCTATACCGGTGCTGGTGTTGGCAATGAAGTAGGTTTCAAACGCTTCATCTTCCACGCCCTGGGCAATCGCCTCGGAGCCCGGCACCAGGCGACGCGCCTGAACACCGGACAGCCCGCCAAACCAGGCCAGTTGAACCTGATTATTGCGGAACGCGGAAACCGCGGCGGCGTACGATTTAACGGGGATGTAGCGGACCTCAACATCCAGTTCACCGGAGAGGTAATCCGCAACACCTTTGAAGCGCTCTACCAGTTTGGTTTCATCCTCATCGGGTATGGCTGTAAACACAAAGGTTTCAGCGGACGCCGATACTGCGGTGAAACAGAAAAGGCTGGAAATCATCAATTTCCGTATAACATTAAGAGCCATGGAAGTTCCTTGAATAGCCAGGCAGTTTGGGTTTACCACGTTGGGATTTGCAACGAGGGAAATCAGCGATTCCTAGTGTCCCGCAGGATACCTTGATTTACGTTAACTCTGAACAGCTATACGATTTCCAGGATTAATTGGCTCAGGGACCGGCGCCTTATTTTTCACTTATTCAATCCCAAGCGAGTGCCATGAAGATAATTATAATTACGCCAGCAGAACCTGGGTCAAAAGCTGGCAACCGGGCTACGGCAGAGCGATGGAAATCCCTACTGGGAAATGTCGGGCACAGGGTCTCTGTGGTTACGGAATACCGGGGGGAGCCCTGTGATGCCTTCGTGGCATTGCATGCCTGGCGCAGCGTTCAGGCGATACGCCAGTTTCGGGAAACCCGCCCGGGAAAGCCCTTAATTGTCGCGCTTACCGGAACCGATATCTACCGGCACCAGCATGAGTTTCCGCAGGACACGCTGTATTCCATCACGGAAGCAGATGCGCTGATCGGGCTGCATGCGCTGGTGGCAAACGACATTCCCGCTGGGTTCGCCACCAAACTGGTCACCCTCTGCCAGTCAGCGGAGGGGTCTGAAACCTATCCTTCACCGCAACCAACCCAGGCGAATGCAGGGTTCGGCGTGTGTGTAATTGGCCACCTGAGAGAGGAAAAGGACTCCCTACGGGCTGCGTATGCAGCGAGGTTGCTGCCAGACGATTCATCGATCCGGGTTCTCTGCGCTGGTAAGCCCCACAACGGGGAGTGGCAGAGGATGGCCGAGCGGGAAATGGAGCAGAACCCACGCTTCCGCTGGCTGGGCGAACTGGAGCAGGATGAAATCCGGCAACTGATGGCAAACAGTCAGCTGATGGTGATCAGTTCCGTGATGGAGGGCGGTGCCAATGTTGTCTCGGAAGCCTGCAGGGCCGGTCTGCCGGTGATTGCCTCAGGCATCCCCGGTAATATCGGATTGCTTGGCAAGGAATATCCCGGTTATTTTCCCGTGAAGGATGAGCGGACCCTGGCAGACCTGCTTTACCGGGCCGAACAGCATCCGGAATTTCTGGCAGCCCTGAAAGAGCAGGTCAGCCAACTGGCCGGGCGTTTTGTACCGGAAAAGGAGCAGGCATCTCTGGAGCAGGCGCTGACCCTGGCGGTGCAGCGCTGCTCAGAGAGGGTTTAATCCCGAAGGGAGACAGGCTCTATGGGACCGGTTTCGTCCTGAGCCGTGACGCGGCCAATGATGGCGGCGTGGGGATAGCCCAACGTTTTCAGCTCCCGGACACATTCCTCTGCCTTGTCGGCAGCGACGCCGGCGAGCAGGCCGCCGGCCGTCTGGGGATCGAAAATCAGCGGATAGCGGGGATGATTTACCCACTTCTCCTGATCCCGGATACCGCGCCGCAACCGGATATTGGCCGGCTGCAGCGAACTCAGAATGCCCGCGGCTGCGGTTTCCTCAGCACCCGGCAATACCGGAATGGCGGACAGGTCCAGCTCCGCATCTACTCCGGACGGTCTGGTCATCTCCACCAGGTGCCCGAGCAAACCAAATCCGGTCACATCCGTGCAGGCTTTGGAACCAAACTTTCTCAGACAATCCGCTGCGGCCTTGCTGGACTGAACCATGGAGGCGAGGGCAGAGTCGATCCAGCGGCCTTTGGCAGCCAGCCTGGCGTGGGCGGCAAAGAGCGTTCCGGTGCCGATGGGTTTGGTGAGAATCAGCGTGTCTCCGGCTTCCAATCCTCCTTTGCTCATCACGTCTTCCGGGTCGATCAGGCCGTTTACCGCAAAGCCCAGTGCCAGCTCCTTGCCTTCGCCGGTATGGCCGCCCACCAGGGCACAGCCGGCTTCGTTCAGCACTTCCACCGCACCAGACATCATCTGGTACACCACGTCTTCAACCTTGGATTCAATACCGTAAGGCACGGTGGCCACTGCCGTGGCACTCTGGGCTTCGGCGCCCATGGCAAAGACATCGCCGAGGCTATGGTTGGCGGCAACCTTGCCAAATACGTAGGGGTCGTCAATAAAGGCGCGGAAGAAGTCCACGGTATGAACCACCGCTTTACCCGGCGGTACCTTCAGAACCGCCGCATCATCCGGGGCGTGAAGGCCGATAAGGATGTCGTCCCGTTCAATGGGCCTGAGTTCGCCCAGGGCCCGGGAAAGAACGGTACTGCCTACCTTGGCGCCACAACCGCCACAGCGCATGGACACGGCAGAAATGGCCTGGGAGGCTTCCTCAGAGTTTTGGGCGGCAGCCGTATCCGGTAGTTTCGATTCATCCTCCATGGGAGGCAAGTCGTTGAATTTTTTCATGAACCGGCGGTCGATCCAGTCTTTCCAGCGCCAAACCCAGCGGCCATCAAACCGCATATCGCCACGGGATGCCACCGCATACTTGTTACCGGTGCTGATCAGTGCCAGCCACTTCTGCTGCGGGTAGAAGTCCCTCGGGTCTTTGCCGGTTGCCAGCCGTTTGAGGTTGTCCGCCAGGGGGGGGCCTTGCCGCACCGCAAACACACCCGCTTTCTCCCGGGGATGGTTGGTTACGTTGGCGATATCGCCAGCGGCAAAAATGCTGTCGTCGTTCTCGACCTGCAGGGTGTCTCGAACCCGGAGGAAAAGGCCGTCGTCCAGGGCCAGGCCCGTTTCCTTCAGCCACTCCGGACCTCCGGCCCGGGTTACCCAGAGTACCTCGTCGGTTTGCAGGGTTTCACCGGATTCGGTGACCAGCAGACCTTGCTGAACCTTGCTCACCGGCGCTCCGAGATGAACTTTCACACCACGCTCAGACAGCGTTTTCCGGAATACCTCACGAACCTTCGGGTTGTGGGTAGGAAGAAGTTCGTCAGCAGCATCAAAGAGGTGAAAATGCAGTTGCGCTGGGTCCTTGCCCCGCTGTTTCAGCTCGTTCTTGAGGCGGAACTGCATGGCCAGAGTCAGTTCAACACCACCGGCACCGGCACCAACCACGGCCACGGTAAGCGGCCCTTCGTGGTTTTCAATGCGGCAGAGCAGGGCGAGCCAGCGGTTGTTGAAACCGGTAATCGGCTTCACCGGAACCGCATGGTCTGAAGCACCTTCCACGTCATTGACCCGGGGAGACGAACCGATATTGATGGAGAGAATGTCGTAAGGCACATCCGGGCGGCCGCGGCAGATAACCCGCTTTCGATCACGGTTGATGCCGATGGCCTCGGCCCGGTAGAAACGGGCTCCCGCGTATTCCGCCAGTCGACTCAGGTCGATGTGGACATCGTCATAGCTGTAATGGCCCGCTATGTAACCGGGCAGCATGCCGGAGTAGGGTGTGTGGGTATCCCGGCAGATGAGCGTAAGACGCACGCCGGGGACCGGGTTCATGGCGAACCGCTTCAGTACCCCGACGTGGCTGTGCCCGCCGCCAATCAGGACTATGTCCCGTAAAACAGGCTGGTCAGGCGTTCGCATCAGTTAACTTTTTTGGCTTCAGCGGTCAGCTGGCTGTATCCCTTGATGTTTGAGAAGGCCTTCAGCTTTTCCTGATCTGCCTCCGAAGGGTTGGCAATCTGATCGATCGAAGTGATGCCCGCATCCTTCATCTTTTTCGCGGTTGCCGGCCCGATGCCTTTGACCTGGGTGAGATCGCTCCTGTCCACCGGCTTCGTGGCCCTGGCGGCAGGTGCTTTTCTGGCAGCAGGTTTTTTGTCAGCGGGCTTCTTGGCAGGTGCCTTGGTGGCTTTTTTCGGCGCGGCTTTCTTGGCTGCGGTGCTGGCTTCCCGGCTGACTTCATCGGTCAGCTTCTTCACCTCGGCGCCCGCCTCTTTAGAGGCGACACCGAGCCGCTCCAGAATGCTGCTCTGCAGCTCGTGGAATTCGTTCAGGCGACGCTCGAACTCCTCATGGAACCGCTTCATCTCTCGGTCACGCAGCTCGTCGATTTCCTTGAGCAGTTTGCGCACCGGCTCCTGAACCTGATTCTGCAGGCTGTCGAACTGCTTCAACGCATCGTTAACAAGGCCTTCGATCTGGGAAGAGGTTTTTTCGAACTCCTTATTCACTTTCTTGACGATTTTATCAACGTTCTGTTTGGCTTTTTTCGCCATGAAATGTCTCCTTCTGGACGGGTTTCAACAAACAATCTGAATCAGGCCATTTGCCGGAAACCGGGTACGGAGCCTGAGGAACGACGTGATCTGAGCGACTGCTTTTTGGAAAGCACTTCCCGGATCCTGCGAAGTTTCTCAGCCGGGGAAGAGTTTCCGTTGGAGTCGAATTCCACGAAATCGATGGAATAAAAGAAATTGCTGCAATGCTTTCTGCGCTCGGTCACCAGGCCAGACATTCCTTCGGCACGGATCTTGTCAAAGGGCATATCCATAACCAGATCCAGCACCAGGGTATCGCCCGGGTTGAATACCCTGTCGGTTTTTATAACACACCCGTAGCCGTCCAGTTCATACAGGGAGGCTTCGACAAGTTCCTTTTTGAAAAGGCCCTGCCTGACTTTGAAATGGGCGACAAGATCCGGCAATGCTTCATTCATGAATTCAGGTTCTCTGGTGATTTCCGTATCCACAGCAACCTACCTCATTGGGAGACAGGTTGGATATTGATTAAACAATAGACACTGACTTTTGGTTTTGCAACGCCATCAGTGCCATACGATGGCCCCCTAAGGCAGTTTTTCAACAGCCTGGCCTGGCTGCCCGGGCCAAATCACTTGTTTTTCTGTTCGTACATATCAACACGGCGGTCTTTCAGATTGGTAACGGATCCCTCGTTACGCACCAGCATCAGCTTTTCCAGATCCATGTCAGAGAACATGATCATCTCGGTATTCGGCGTTGTCTCCGCCATCACCGCATCGTGGGGGAAGGCAAAGTCAGACGGCGAGAATACGGAGGACTGGGCATACTGGACGTCCAGGTTCTCAACTTTCGGCAGGTTACCGACGCTGCCGGTGATGACGACATAACACTCGTTTTCGATTGCCCGGGCCTGGGCACAGTGACGAACGCGCAGATAACCGTTCTTGGTATCCGTCCAGAAGGGCACGAGGATAATGTCCACATCCTGGGCGGCTGCCATACGGCCAAGCTCCGGAAACTCGATGTCGTAGCAGATCATGATGGCGACCCGGCCGGCGTCGGTTTCGAACACCTTGAACTCGTTGCCACCCTCGATGACCCAGTCACGGCGCTCGTGGGGCGTGATGTGGATCTTGCGCTGCTCGTCTACCCGGCCATCACGGTGGCACAGGTATGAGACGTTGTACACCCGGTCGTTTTCAATCAGCGGCATGGAGCCGGTGATGATGTTTATGTTGTAACTCACTGCCATTTCCGACATTTCTTCCCGGAACTGCTGGGTAAACCCGGCCAGGAAACGAATGGCCCGGGTCTGGTCCATCTGGTCAGTCAGGCCCATCAGCGGCGCGTTAAAAAATTCCGGGAACAGGGCGAAGTCGCTCTTGTAATCAGACAGCGCGTCAACGAAGTACTCAACCTGTTTCAGCACTTCCTCCACGGAGGTAAATTCACGCATCTGCCACTGAACGGCGCCCAGGCGAACCTGGGTCTTTTTAACGTTCAGAATCGACGAGGGCGGGGTATACAGAATATTCCGCCACTCCAGCAGCGTGGCGTAGCCGAGGGATTTTTCGTCCTCCGGCAGGTATTTGTGCATCAGCCGGGTAACCTGGAAATCGTTCGAGAGCTGAAAGCTCAGGATCGGATCGTAGATTTCCTTGCGGTCCACCCGCTGAATGTATTCTTCCGGTGAGTATTGCTCGGCGTACTTGAAATAGTTCGGGATACGCCCGCCTGCGAGAATCGCCCGCAGGTTCATGGAACGGCAGAGCTCTTTGCGGGCTTCGTAGAGCCGACGGCCCAGGCGATAACCGCGGTATTCCGGGTGAATGAACACATCCAGCCCGTACAGCGAATCGCCATTAGCGTTATGCCAGATTTTTTCGTTTCGGAGGATCAGGTCGTCGTAGGTGTGGGGGTTACTGAACCGTTCGTACTTCACGAGTACAGTCAGCGCTACCGCCACCAGTTGCCCGCTTTCCTCAATACAGATCTGCCCATCCGGGAACTGTTCTACCAGTGCCTTAATGGTTTCCTTGGGCCAGGCGCCCCCGATGTCATCGTAGACCCGGTCCATCAGTTGCTGAAGCTGGCCATAGTCCTCAAGCTTCAGATTCCGGAGGTTAAGATGCAGTTCTTCATGGGCCATTCAGTTCGGCTCCCGTTTAATTTGAAAAAAAGGACAAAGGGCTGGAACCCGTCAATACTGTGAAAGTTTATCAGAAGCCGTTAAAGACTTCGCATGGTGGGCCGAAACAAGATTTAACGGATATAAATTTCTGCCGGGTGTAGTATCCGGCGCTTTTCCAAACCCCCACCTTTTTGACCGAGGAAGTGAATGTGCAACTGACTTTCGAACAGAAGCTCCTGACGGCTTTCGGTGTTTTGCTGCTGCTGGTCATGGCAGCGTTCACGCTCTCAGGCGATGTACGACTGCAGAGCACCACGGAAACCTATGTCGACGCATTGATCGACGACACGGTAAAGCAGAGTACGTCGAGTATTGCCGAGTGGCTCAATACCCGCCTGACGATGACCGAAGCCACGGCAAAAGCGCTGGAAAGTGTTCAGGATGATGATCAGGCCCGGCTTGTTCTGCAGATGATCAGGAGCGGTGGCGGGTTCAGGGATGCTTACGTGGGCCGGACAGACGGCTACATGCTTATGCAAACGCCTGAAGCCGACGCGACCCTGCCGGCGGATTTCGATCCAAGGCAGCGGCCCTGGTTTAAGAAAGCCGTGAGTCTTGGCAGAGCTTCTTTTACCAAGCCATACCAGGACGCGGGAACCGGCGACATGATCATTTCAACGCTCGCGCCGGTTAAACGTGGAGAGTATGAAGGCGTGGCCGGTGCGGATATTGGCCTGGGAGCGATCGCCAAAACGCTGTCTACGGTTACCCTGGCAGACACCGGCTACGCTGCGGTGATCAACGAACAGGGCACGGTTCTGTTCCATCCCCGCCAGGAACTGGTCGGCCAAAATATCAGTGGATTGATTGGTGGCAAACCGGACCTGGGCGGCAATGCCGTTGTTTATGAGAATGACGAAGGCACCTGGAACGCCAGCTTCCACCCCATCAGTGAAGCCCGGGGCGTGAACTGGTACCTGGGTACCTTTGTCAATGACGACAAGATCAATGCGCCGGTACAGAGTGCCCGGATGACAGGCCTGGTCATGGCTGCTATTGGCCTGATCGTCTCTCTGGTCGTTCTGCACCTTGGTATCAAGGTTCTTATGGCTCCGGTTCGCCGCCTGAATAATGCCATGGCGGATATCGGCAGCGGCGATGCGGACCTGACCCAGCGTCTGGACGACAGTGCCAAAGACGAGTTTGGCCAGTTAGCGAAAAGCTTTAACCGGTTCGTTGAGAACATCCAGACCGTGGTCCGGGATGTTCAGAAGGGCAGTGCCGAGCTTGGCGGCAATGTCAGGTCTCTGAGAGACACTGCCAGCGCCAGCCGCGCCAGCGTTGACAGCCAACAGGCCGAGATTGATATGGTGGCAACCGCAATCAATGAAATGTCCGCTGCGGCCGGAGAAATAGCCCGGAACGCCCAACAGACCGCAGATGCCGCAAACACAGCTGACAGTGACAGCCGTGCGTCGCTGGAGACAGTCGCGGCCTCCCGGGACGCCGTTCAGAAGCTGTCGAAAGAAATTAACGCCGCTGCGGAGGTGATCGATACCCTTGGCAAGGATGTGAGCTCCATCACCACGGTGCTGGACGTGATTCAGGGCATTGCTGCGCAAACCAACCTGCTGGCCCTGAACGCAGCCATTGAGGCGGCTCGGGCCGGTGAGGCAGGGCGCGGTTTTGCGGTGGTTGCCGATGAAGTTCGTAACCTGGCCCAGCGCACCCAGACCAGCACCGAGGAAATCAGTAACATGATCGAGCGCCTGCAGAAGGGTGCCAATGATGCCGTGGAGGTCATGAAGGCATCAACTGCGGTTTCCAACGTCAGTATGGAAAAAGCCCAGGACGCAATGGAGGCACTGAATCGAATTGCCGAGGCCATTACTTCCATCAGCCAGATGACGTCCCAGATCGCCACCGCCTCTGAGCAGCAGACCTCGGTGACGGAAGAGCTGAACTCCTCGGTCACCCGTATTGCTGACCAGGGCCAGGAAGCCGCTGCCGCTGCCAGTGAGAACGATGTTTACAGCGGCCAGATTGAGAGCATTGGAACAACGCTGAATAAGAACGTGTCCCGCTTCCGGGTCTGACTGAATGGTGCACTACCGGGTGAGGAAGAAGGGCTTTAAAGCCGAGGCCTGAAACTCAGGCCTGATCCAGACCTGCGATTGTTTCCAGGAAAATCTCGCCGTATTTCCCGAGCTTTGCGGCACCGACACCACTGACTTCCGCAAGTTCTTCGAGCGTGCGTGGTTTGCGCTCGAGCATGCCGAGCAGGGTGGTGTCGTGGAAGATCACATAGGGAGGCACGCCCTGCCTGTCCGCGAGGGCCTTGCGGCAGGCTCGCAGGGCTTCCCAGCCGGCCTGGTCGGTGATCTGGTCTTTTATCGGTGCACTGGCACGGCTACCTGCGGAGCGGCTTGAGGTCTTTTTAACCACCGGGTCTTTACGCAATTCGATGGCCTGCTTACCCTTCAGCAAGGGCCGGCACTGTTCAGTTAGCTGCAACGCGCCGTAGCCGTCCGGATCTGCCCGCAGGTAACCGTTTGCCACCAACTGCCTGAATACCGATTTCCATTCGTTAACACTGAGCTCGGTTCCGATCCCATAGGTCGATACCTGATGGTGCCCGGATTGCAGGATGCGCTCGTTTTCAGAGCCTCGCAGTACGTCGATGAGATAGGTCACACCAAACCGCTGGCCAGTGCGGAATACGCAGGACAGCGCCTTCTGCACGGCAACGGTTCCGTCCCAGGTTTCCGGGGGATTCAGGCAGGTATCGCAGTTACCGCAAGGTTCATCAAGCTGGTCGCCGAAGTAGCGGAGAAGCACCTGCCGGCGGCAACTGGTGACCTCGCAAAGGCCCAGCATGGCGTCCAGCTTCTGGCGTTCTACCCGCTTGAACTGGTCGTTGCCTTGGGAACCCTCAAGCATCTGCCGCAACTTGATCACATCCTGCAGGCCGTAGACCATCCAGGCGGTGGAGGGCTTGCCGTCGCGTCCGGCCCGGCCGGTTTCCTGGTAATAAGCCTCCAGGCTTTTCGGCAGGTCCAGGTGGGCTACAAAGCGTACGTCGGGTTTGTCAATGCCCATGCCAAAGGCAATGGTGGCGACAATAATGACACCGTCTTCCCGCAGGAACCGTTCCTGGTGATGGGCCCGCTGCTCACCTGAAAGCCCGGCGTGGTAGGGCAGAGCGGTGTAGCCTTTCTGGGCGAGGGTTTTTGCCGTGGCATCCACCTTGTTGCGGGAAAGGCAGTAGACGATGCCGCAGTCCCCTTCGTGTTCTGCTTTAATAAAATCCAGTAACTGTTTGTTGGCGTTCGTCTTTGGTGCGATACGATATTGAATATTCGGGCGATCGAAACCACTGACGAAGTGCTTTGCCGTGGTGAGCGACAGCCGTTCTGCAATCTCCCTGCGGGTGCGCTCATCGGCGGTTGCTGTCAGCGCGATCCGTGGTATGCCGGGAAAAGCCTCCGCCAGCAGGCTCAGCTGCAGGTAATCGGAGCGGAAATCGTGGCCCCACTGGGAAACACAGTGGGCTTCGTCAATGGCAAACAGGGCGATGGAGGCATTGTGCAGCAGCTCGATGGTGCGTGGCTGAATCAGCCGTTCCGGGGCGCAGTAAAGCAGATCCAGTTCGCCGGTCATCAGCGCGTATTCGGTGGCGCGGGCCTGCTCGAAATCCATGGTGGAGTTGAGGAATGCGGCTTTTACGCCCAATTCCTTCAGGGCCGCGACCTGGTCCTGCATCAGTGCGATCAGCGGCGAGATGACGATGGCCGTTCCCGACCGTACCAGGGCCGGCACCTGATAGCACAGGGATTTACCGCCCCCGGTAGGCATCAGTACCAGCGCATCCCGGCCTTCCGAAACTTCCCGGATAATGTCACCCTGCAGCGGCCGGAAGGTTTCATAACCAAAGACTTCGTGCAGAACCTGTTCCGGATCCCGGCCTGAGGAGGTGGGGCGCTCGGTGGAAAGCTGTTCGAAGTTCTGATCAAGATACATAGGGTAACCGGTTAAGCCGGCAAGGAGCCGGTGTTTGGGTGCAGGTAAAATGCCCTGTTCGGCGCGCGGTGGCCAATGATACCAGAATAACCCTGGCGATTGGCCAGCAAACCAGGTGTCCGGATGGAGGCAAAGTAGCGGAAGAAACGCTACAATACCGCGCTTTTGAACCACCGGTTCACGCCATACTGTGACAGACACTGATAATAACAGGGCTTCCATGCAGGAATTTGATGCCATCCGTCCCTATTCGGACGAAGAAACCGGCGCTGCGATTAACCGCCTGGTCAACGATCAGGAATTTCTGGATATGGTCGGTCGCTTCAAGTCACCGACACTTGCCCGCTGGGCACCTGCCATATTGCGGGTGTTTACCCGTCGCTGGCTGGCCAGCCATTTCGGATATTACAGTCGAATCGACGACTTGCAGGCAGGGCTCTCCAGCTACGTCGGTGAACTGGTGGACAACACCACCACACGGGTGACCACCAGCGGTCTGGAAAATCTCAGCAAACACAGCGCCCACCTATTCATTTCAAACCACCGGGACATTGTATTTGACCCGATGGTGGTGAACTATCTGTTGTTCCAGAATGGTTTCCGCACCACACGGATCGCCATTGGCGACAACCTGTTGGCAAACCCGGTATTTGCGGAAATGATGCGGCTGAACAAGAGTTTTGTGGTGCGCCGTAATATGACCAGCCCGCGGGAAATGCGGGACGCCTACATCACCCTCTCCAGTTTCATCAACCATAGCATCGATACTAATCACAGCATCTGGATTGCACAACGTGAAGGCCGTGCCAAGGATGGACTTGATTACACCGATCCGGCCATCGTCAAAATGTTCTACATGAGCCGCAAGAAAAGCGGACTCGGTTTCGCGGAGGCCATGAACCGGCTGCACATTGTGCCTGTCTCTATTGCCTACGAATACGACCCCTGCGATGCCGACAAGGCTCAGGAACTGGAAGCCCGGGCCCGCACCGGTGGATACATCAAGCGGGAAGGTGAGGATACCGAACAGATCATGAGGGGCCTGACCGGCTTCAAGGGCCATGTGCACGTGCATTTTGGAGCTCCCATCCATGATTCACCGGAGAATCCAAAGGACCTTGCAGCCCGGATAGACCGGGAAATGCACGCCAATTATCACCTTCATGCCTCAAACCTGGTGGCTTATCAGCAGCGAGGACTCCACCCCGGGGCCCACGCCACACCCGATACCGTGAGCGATGCCGTGGTAACCGCGGAAACCTGGTCACCAGCGGAAATGGAGGCGGCCGAGGCGGAAATGGAGCGACGTCTGGGTGCCTGCGACCCGGCGATTCGACCCTACCTGCTGGATATGTATGCCAATCCGGTGGTGACGGCCCTTGACGCCAACACCGGGAAGGCCAACGGTTCCGAATGACCCGGCCTTACATTTTTTCTGACAAGAGGTAGCCCAGTGCAAGATCTTCAGTATATTGAACTCGAGACCGGGGAAAACCCGACTGCGGCCGTTATATGGCTCCATGGCCTTGGCGCCAGCGGCCACGATTTCGAACCGATTGTGCCTGAGCTTGGCCTACCGGAGGGTGCGGCGGTGCGATTTATTTTCCCTCACGCCCCCAACCTGCCGGTCACCATCAACGGCGGGATGACCATGCCGGCCTGGTATGACATCAAGGCGATGGACATCGACCGGGTGGTGGACACCGAACAGCTGATGGCGTCGGCCAGGGCTGTCGGCAAGCTGGTGCAACGGGAAATCGAAAAGGGCATTCCCGCCCACCGGATTATCATCGCCGGTTTCTCCCAGGGCGGGGCGGTTGCCTATGAGCTGGGGCTCAGCTACCCGGAACGCCTGGGTGGCATTCTGGCGCTATCGACCTATTTCGCCACGGCGGCTTCCGTTCAGCGCTCCGCAGCAAACGCCGACGTTCCCATCAGCGTTTACCACGGCACCTTTGACCCGATTGTTCCGGAATCATTGGGCGTGCGTAGTGTCGAAACGCTGAAAGACATGGGTTACGCCCCTACGTACCAGACCTTCCCCATGGAACACAGCGTGTGCCTTGAGGAAGTGCTGGATATCGGTCGCTTCATCCGCCGGTACGTTCTGTAAGACGGGCCATGCACGGGCTCAGACCCAGAGCATGGCGCCCATTTCCAGCGGATGGGTTAACGCCTCGTGATGAGGATACATTCGCAACCTGAGGGTTTGGAGTCCGGGGTAGGGAGGCTGGACCCGGGTGGCAAATACCGTTCGGCCATCCGCTTCACTTTCTTTTTCTAGAAAGAAACTGTCTGGCCCCGGGCTCTCGTGGGTTCCCGTGCACTCCGGGCTGACCAGGCACTCGACCCGCACATCGTCCGCGCTCAAGCCATTGAGTAATGCCTCCACCCGGAGCTCAACGGTGTCGTTGTGGGGGCAGCGAGCCTCAACACAGCCCACCACGTGTAATTCAACACCCGGCCACGCCTCCCGTACCTTCGCTTTCCAGTCCGCCAGCCCGGTGGCCACCTTGCCACCATCGGCCATCAGCAGGGCTCCCTGGCTTGAGGCCGGCTGATAATAGTTGGTGACGTAATCCATCACCATACGCTGGCTGTTGAATCGGGGTGTAATCGTTTTCATGGAAGCTTTCGAGCGTTTTACCCAGCCCCTCGAGAAGCCCTGGGAGACCCGCTCGTAATAGAGCGGAACCACTTCAAACTCCAGTAGATCCAGCAGATCCCGGGCTTCCTCTTCGTTACGGAATCCGGCATCCAGCTCAGTGTCCCTGGGCGGAATCGCCCAGCCGTTCTTGCCGTCGTAGCCTTCACCCCACCAGCCATCAAGCACGCTGAGATTCAGTGCACCGTTGAGGGCGGCCTTTTCACCGGAGGTTCCGCTGGCCTCCTTCGGGTATTCCGGCGTGTTCAGCCAGACATCCACGCCACTGAGCAGGCGTCTCGCCATGGCCTGGTCGTAATCCTCCAGCAGGATCAGATGCCCCATGAGCGAGGGATGCATGGAAAGATCGTGAATCACCTTGATAAGGCGCTGGCCGGGCTTGTCCCGGGGGTGGGCCTTGCCGGCGAAAACCAGAACGACCGGGCGATCCGGATTGGTGAGAATGCGCTCCAGCCGGTCAAGGTCAGAGAAGATCAGAGTGGCGCGTTTGTAGGTGGCAAATCGCCGGGCAAAGCCGATTACCAGGGTGTCTTTTTCCGAAGAAATGAGCTGTCGGGTCATCCTGTCGGTAACCGAATGGCCGATTCCGTTGCGTTTGTGCTGGCGTCTCAGGCGCCGAACAATATACTCGCCCATCTGTTGCTTGAGGGCTTTATGCACACTCCAGTAGTGATAATCCGGAATCTGATCGATAAATTCCCAGAACTGCTGGTTTCTCAGCTCACTCTTCCACGTGGGGGCCTGGATATCGAATAGGCTAGACCATTCCGGCGCCAGAAAGGTGGGAACATGCACGCCATTGGTGATGTAGCCAAGAGGGTTTTCTTCCGCCGGGACCTGGGGCCAGATGTCCCCCTCCATATGAGAGGCCACGCCACCGTGGATGCGGCTGACACCGTTGTGGAAGCGTGAGCCCCGCAGGCCCAGGCTAGTCATGTTGAAAGTGTCACCGCCCGCTTTGGCCCCGAGAGCAAATACCGTTTCGAAGTCCAGCCCCGATTCCTCCAGGTAATGACCGAGGGCATGGTGAACCAGATCCCTGGGGAAGATGTCGTGGCCGGCTGCTACAGGCGTGTGGGTGGTAAATAGGGTGGCACCGGCGACGGCTTCCAGTGCGGCTTCAAAATTCAGCCCGGAGGCCATGATGTGCCGGCAACGTTCGAGGATCTGGAACGCCGCATGACCCTCGTTGATGTGCCACACCGTCGGTTTCAGGCCCAGCGCCTCCAGTACCCGGGTTCCACCGATGCCCAGCAGCATCTCCTGGCTGATCCGGGTGGACTCGTCGCCACCATAAAGCTGTAAGGTCAGTTCCTGGTCTTCGGAGCTGTTTTCCTCTGTGTGGCTGTCCAGCAGGTACAAGCGGATATGACCAACCCGTGCTTCCCAGACCCGCGCTACCACGTCGCGGCCGGGGAAGGGCACGGAAACCTTGAGCACTTCGCCGTCTTTTTCCACGGGCGTTATCGGCAGTTCATCGCTGGAATGGGACTGGTACCTGGCGATCTGCTGGCCCAGAGCGTCGATACTCTGGATGAAATATCCCTGCTGGTACAGTAGGCCAACGGCGACAAAGGGCAACGCCAGATCACTGGCGGCCTTGCAATGATCGCCCGCGAGAATGCCGAGGCCTCCGGAGTAAATGGGAAAGCTCTCATGGAAGCCAAACTCGGCACAGAAGTAGGCCACCAACGTCTTTTCCGGATCCAGCTTTTCGGTGACTTCCGGCCCGGGACCTGCCTCCAGGTAGGCATCATAACTGCTCAGTACCCGGCGGTATTCGGCCAGGAAAGCCCGGTCTTCCGAAGCCTCATCGAGCCGGTCCTGGGCCACACGGCGCAGAAACAGCTTGGGGTTATGCTCAACTTTCAGCCAAAGCCGAAGGTCAATCCGGGCGAGCAGGCTGCGAACGCCGTGATCCCAGCTGTAAAACAAATCGTTGGCCAGCTCATCAAGACGCTCCAGCGCCTCGGGAATAATGGGATGGGCCTCAAGTCGGAATTCCGTCGCTTTATGCATGTTGATTGTCTCCAGGCGGGTACACGCTCCCACTAATCCTGCAGTTGATGTTGACGTTCTTTCAGAATGTTCCGGTAGAGGTCACCATAATTGAGGGCCCGCCGCTTCCAGGAATAGTCCGTTGCCATGCCGTTTTGCTGAAGCCGGCGCCACTGTTTGCGCTGCCTGAAATACTCCAGTGCACGGTTGACTGCTCCCAGAAGTGCCGGGGCGCTGGCCTCGCCGAACCGGAAGCCGTTGGCCCGGTCGATGCCGACGTCCTGCGGGTCGTTTACGGTGTCTGATAACCCGCCAACCCCGTGCACCACCGGCACCGTGCCGTAGCGCAGGCTGTACATCTGGTTGAGGCCGCAAGGCTCAAACCGGGATGGCATCAGGAACAGATCGCAACCGCCGGTGATTCGGTGAGACAGCCCCTCGTCGTAACCGAGGGTCAGGGACATCTGCTCAGGCCATTGCCTCGCCAGCAGTTTCAGGGGTTCCTCGTAGCGGGTCTCACCGGACCCGAGAATCACAAACTGACAGCCCTTTTCCAGCAATTCGGGCATCACCGCAATCAGCCAGTCCACACCTTTTTGCTCCACCAGCCGGCCAATGAATCCCAGCAGCGGGCCACCGTTGACCTTAAGGCCCAGTTCCTGCTGAAGCAGGGCCTGGCACTGGGCTTTGTTCTTAAGGTGTTCGCGCCCGTAGTGAAAGGCAAGCTCGGGATCTTCCTCCGGATTCCATACCCGGGTATCAATGCCGTTGAGAATTCCCGTTAACGCCGCCTGCCGATGCCGGAGCAGGCCATCGAGGCCACAGCCAAACTCCGGGGTCTGGATTTCACGGGCATAACCGGGGCTGACGGTGGTAATGCGATCACTGAACACCAGGCCGCCCTTGATGAAGGACAACTGGCCGTAGAATTCCAGTTGGTCCAGCCGCCAGAGTGAATCCGGCAACCCCAGGGCCCGGAAGGTTTCGTGGGAGAAAATACCCTGGTAGGCGAGATTGTGGATCGTGAAAACGGTGCCCGGCCGGTCCTGACAGGATTCCATAAAGACCGGAATAAGCCCGGTCTGCCAGTCATTGCAGTGGACCAGATCCGGTTTCCAGGTTATCCCGGCATCGCCCGTGGCCATCATCGCACCGACTCTGGCAAACAGCGCGAATCGATGGGCGTTATCCCACCAGTCTTTTCCCTCATCGTTTCTGTAAGGGTCTCCGGGCCGGTCAAACAGCGGCGGACAATCCACCAGCCAGAGCGTTACCGCCGTGCCAGGGAGCCGGGTCTGCCAGAGACTGACACTGTATTGCCCGATCTGGAACCGGGACTTTCTCCGGGAACCGGCTTTTCTGGCTGCTTTCAGGGCATCCGGATACCCCGGCAACAGAATCTGGACATCGTATTCAAGCCGGCAGAGTGCCTCTGGCAGGCTGGCTGAGACATCAGCAAGACCGCCGGTTTTCACCAGCGGGTAGACCTCACTGGTGGCGAACAGAACCCGGATCATAAGGCCGGCCTCAGGACAATCGCGCCCAGTGGCGGCAGAGTCAGTTCCAGTGACCAGTTGCGGTTCATCCAGGGTTGTTCGTCCGCAGGCATGGGGTAGGGATTGCCCAGGTTACTGCCACCATAATATTCGGAATCCGAATTGAAGATTTCCCGCCAGATGCCGCCCTGGGGTAGCCCGATGCGGTAGTGGTGCCGGGGCATGGGCGTGAAATTGACCACAATGACTGACGTTTCACCTTTGGCTGTGCGCAAAAAGCTGATCACGGATTGGGGAGAGTCGTGGCAGTCAATCCATTCAAAGCCTTCGGGCCTGAAACACTCACCGTGCAGCGATACTTCCCGGCGATAGAGGCCGTTGAGATCCTGTACCAGGCGTTTGAGGCCCTGGTGCTCCGGATAGGCCAGCAGCGACCAGTCCAGTTCCCGTGATTCACTCCACTCCCGGCGCTGGCCGAATTCGCCGCCCATAAACAGCAGCTTGGCACCGGGATAACCGTACATGTAGGTGAACAGCAATCGTAACGAGGCGCGCTGCTGCCACTCGTCTCCCGTCATCTTGTTGATCAGGCTGCCTTTACCATGGACCACCTCATCGTGGGACAGTGGCAGCAGGAAATTCTCGGTGAATGCGTAGAGCAGGCCGAAGGTCAGTTTGTCGTGGTGGTACTGGCGGTAAACAGGATCCTGCTGAAGGTAATCCAGGGTGTCGTGCATCCAGCCCATGTTCCATTTCAGGTTGAAGCCGAGGCCGCCGATTTCCGGCGGGCGGGTAACCCGTGGCCAGGAGGTGGATTCCTCGGCACAGACCAGGGTTCCCGGAAAACGGCTCTCGCAAACGCGGTTCAGTTCCCGCAGAAACTCGATGGCTTCCAGATTCTCATGACCACCATGGACGTTCGGCAACCATTCGCCTTCCTTGCGGGAGTAATTCAGGTAAAGCATTGAGGCCACGGCATCCACACGCAAACCGTCGACATGGAAGGCGTCAAGCCAGAACAGGGCGCTGCCGATCAGGAAATTCCGGACCTCATGCCGGCCGTAATTGTAGATCAGGGTGCCCCAGTCCTGGTGCTGGCCCTTGCGGGGATCTTCGTGCTCGTAGAGCGCGCTGCCATCAAAACGGGCGAGGGCATGCTCGTCGGTGGGAAAGTGGCCGGGCACCCAGTCCAGAATAACGCCGATGTTGTGACGATGGCACTGGTCCACCAGATAGCGCAGGTCGTCTGGGGTGCCGAACCGGCTGGTCGGAGCGTAGTAGCCGGTGGTCTGGTAGCCCCAGGACTCGTCCAATGGGTGCTCGGTAACCGGCAGCAGCTCAATGTGGGTAAAGCCCAGTTCCAGCACGTAAGGAATCAATTGGTCGGCGAGCTCGCGGTAGGTCAGCCAACGCCCGGAGCCGTGGTGGCGCCAGGAAGCGGCATGTACCTCGTAGATTGAAATCGGTGAGTCCTGCCAGTTCCAGCGAACGCGCCGGGCGATCCAGTCTCCATCTCCCCAGCCAAAGTGGCCGCGCTCAGTCACCACGGCGGCGGTGGCGGGTCTCAGCTCAAAGGCCTGGCCATAGGGGTCGGTTTTCAGCAGCTGACCACCCTTATCGGTGGTTATGGCGAACTTGTAGAGGGTTCCGGTGCCGATACCCGGAATGAAGCATGACCAAACCCCCATGCCTTCATGCAGACTCATGCCGTGGGTGCTGGCATCCCAGTGATTGAAATCTCCGACAACGCTGACCGCTTTGGCCTGGGGAGCCCACACCGCAAACCGGACTCCCTCAACGCCCCGGCTTTTGCAGACGTGAGCGCCCAGTACGTTGTAAATGTGCCAATGCCTGCCTTCGGCAAAGAGATGAAGGTCGAATTCGCTGAGCGTTGGACTATCCATAGACCGTGTTTTTCCTAACCAGGTGGAGCTTCCATTTGACGTTATTGAGCCTGTTTAAAAAAATGACCCCAAACAAGTTTACGTCATAATTCCATGATAGTGTTCTAATATGATTACAGACGTCAAAAACGTAGCAACCCCTTGCGGTTGAACGACCGGTTACAGGGAAATTTTTCTTCAGGGAAGCAACTATGCAAACGGCCAAGCGTTTCGTCAGTCGCCTTACTCGTCAAACTCTCGCGCTGGTTCTTGCCGGAGGTCGGGGCTCCCGCCTCCATGACCTCACCAACTGGCGGGCCAAACCAGCGGTTCCCTTTGGTGGAAAGTTCCGCATCATCGATTTCCCACTGTCGAACTGCATCAACTCAGGCATCGGCCAGGTTGGTGTCATCACGCAGTACAAATCTCACTCCCTGATCCGGCATATCCAGCGGGGCTGGGGGTTCCTTCGAGGTGAACTGGACGAATTCGTTGAGCTGCTGCCTGCCCAGCAGCGCATCGAGACCTCCTGGTACGAAGGCACAGCGGATGCCGTTCTGCAAAACCTCGACATCATCCGCAGCCACAGCCCGGAATACGTGCTGATCCTGGCTGGCGACCATGTCTACAAGATGGACTATGGCACCATGCTGGCCGCCCATGTTGAGAATGACGCCGATATCACCGTGGGTTGTATCGAGGTGCCTGTTGATGAAGCCTCGGCATTCGGCGTGATGTCGGTAGACGATGGGCTCAGAGTCACTGAATTCGTAGAGAAGCCGGAACAACCCAAATCTATGCCCGGCCAGCCTGGTAAGGCACTGGCTTCCATGGGCATCTATGTGTTCAGTACCCAGGTACTGTTCGATGAGCTGATGCGCGATCACAAGATGAACGGTGAGTCATCCCACGATTTCGGCAAGGATATTATTCCGTCTGTGATCAAGCGCCTGCGGGTGGTGGCTTTTCCGTTCCGGGATCCGGTATACAACAAGCCCGCTTACTGGCGGGATGTCGGCACCATTGATGCCCTCTGGCAGGCCAACCTGGAACTGATTGGCATCAGTCCTGAACTGAATCTCTACGATTCCCACTGGCCGATATGGACGTACCAGGAGCAATTGCCGCCGGCGAAGTTCATCTTCGATGATGAAGACCGCCGGGGGGCTGCGGTGGATTCCATGGTTGCGGGGGGCTGCATTGTCTCAGGCGCGATGGTGAGACATTCGCTGCTATTTTCGCAGGTTAGGGTGCATTCTTACAGTGACATCTCAGACTCGGTCATCTATCCGGACGTAGAGATTGGCCGCCACTGCCACATCCGCAATGCCCTGATTGACCGTGGCTGCCGCATTCCGGAAGGCTCACGCATCGGTTTTGATGAAGTAGAGGACCGCAAGCGGTTTCATGTTTCTTCCAAAGGTATTGTGCTGATCACGCCCGAAATGCTCGGGCAGGATTACCCCCATGGCCTCTGACACCAAAACTCCGGTGGTGCTTTGCTGGCACATGCACCAGCCTTCCTATCAGGACATGCGCACAGGCCAGTTCCTGTTTCCCTGGGTGTATCTGCACACCATCAAGGATTACAGTGACATGGCAGCCCACCTGGAGCGCGAGCCTGAGGCAAAAGCCGTGGTCAACTTCGCCCCGGTTCTGCTTGAGCAGATTGAAACCTACCTCATTCAGATTGAGCGATGGCACCATGGCGCCGGGGAGATCGGCGACCCACTGCTCGCGGCTCTGGTAGCAGAGGAACTGCCCGAAACCGGCACACCGGCGTTTCTGGGCCTGATGGAGAAATCCCTGCGGGCCAATCCGGATCGTATTATCAGGCGCTACCCAGCGTATGCGCGGCTGGCTGAGCTGGCCGATGTCTATCGCAAAAAGCCGGAACTGCAGCGATATATTTCCAGCCGGTTCCTGTCGGATCTTCTGGTCTGGTATCACCTGGGCTGGGTGGGCGAAACCATACGCCGTGAAAACCATTGCATTCGGAGCCTTCAGGAAAAGGGCCATAATTTCTCAATGGATGACCGCCGGGCCCTGCTGAATGTGATATTCGATGTGTTATCCGGCATCGGGCCGAGATACCGGCACCTGGCCCAGAAAGGGCAGGTTGAACTGTCTGTCAGCCCTTATACCCACGCCATGCTGCCGTTGCTGCTGGAACTGGAATCCGCCAGGGAGGCCATGCCGGAGATCACTTTACCCAACCACAGCCACTATCCGGGTGGTGAAGAGCGGGCCGGCTGGCAACTGGAGAAGGCGAAAACCGTTTTCCAGCGCTTTTTTGGCATTGAGCCCGCAGGCTGCTGGGCGTCCGAAGGCGGCCTCAGCCAGACCACACTGGGCCTGCTGGATGACGCGGGATTCCACTGGACCGCCAGCGGCGATTCGGTGGCTCACAACAGCCTCAACCGGGCACGGGAAGAAAATCCGGATCTGCCGGATTCCGGCATTCACCAGCCGTACACCTTCGGTGACTCCCCGGTAACCGTTTACTTCCGGGACGATGGCCTGTCCGATCTGATCGGCTTCACCTACGCCGACTGGCACGCCAAAGATGCTGTTGGCGACCTGGTCTATCACATGGAAAACATCGCCGGGCAAGCCCGGGGTAAGTCCCGGCCGGTTATTTCCGTCATCATGGATGGAGAGAATGCATGGGAATACTACCCGGAGAATGGCTTTCATTTTCTGGATGAGCTCTACCGGGTACTTGCGCATCACCCAAAACTGAAACTGACCACCTACAGCGAACTGGTCGCGCACCCGGTCGCTGAATCCATTCGCCTGCCGCACCTTGTGGCCGGAAGCTGGATTTACGGCACCTTTTCCACCTGGATAGGCGACCCGGACAAAAACCGCGCCTGGGATCTGCTCTGTGAGGCGAAAATCCATTACGACCGGGTGATGGATAACGGCAGCCTCAATGCAGAGCAAAAAGAATCCGCGAAAGAACAGTTGGCGATCTGCGAGGGCTCCGACTGGTTCTGGTGGTTCGGAGATTATAACCCGGCCCAGATCGTCAGTGACTTTGAACACCTGTACCGTCGGCACCTGGTGAACCTGTACGAGATGATCGGTTATCCGGCCCCACCCTCCGTATTCCAGCAGTTAAGCCAGGGCAGTGGGGAACCGGCACGGGGAGGCACCATGCGGCCAGGGCACGAAGCGGATAAGCCGGTATGACTTCAAGCAACCCCGATGATCTGTTCAGTACCCGGCGGGCCGGTGTTTTGCTTCACCCAACCTGCCTGCCAGGATCCTGGGGTGTTCTTGGCGCGAGCGCCCGCACCTTTGCCGATTTCCTGGCGGACTGCAGCCTGAGCATCTGGCAAACACTGCCCATCGGGCCAACTCATCGGGACCTCTCGCCCTACCAGTCATTGAGTGCCCATGCCGGCAATCCGGACTTCATAGACTTGCATGAACTTGTCGAGGCGGGTCTTCTGGCAGACCGGGAACTGTCGCAGCCCGCGCCCGAAGTGCGCCACCAACTGCTGACCCTGGCTGCGAAACGCTTTTTCATCAGCGATGGTGGCGGCAGGAACGGACTCGACAGGCCAGTCTATCAACGCTTCCGGGCAACCAACGACTACTGGCTGGATGATTTCTGCCTGTTCTGGGCGATTCGGGAGGTTCAGGATTCATCGGACTGGCTGCAATGGCCGGACTCTCTGAGAGACCGGGATAGCGGAGCCTTGCGCGACTTTATTGACCAGAACCGCTCCCGGCTCGCACGGATCCGGTTCGAGCAGTTTCTGTTCCATCACCAATGGCAGGCGTTGCGCGACTATGCCCGGAGCAAGGGGGTTTTACTGTTTGGTGACATCCCCATCTTCGTTGCCCATGACAGTGCCGATGTCTGGGCCAACCGACATCTGTTCAAGCTTGATGAACGGGGTGAATCCACGGTGGTTGCCGGCGTACCGCCGGATTATTTCTCGTCTGAAGGTCAGCACTGGGGCAACCCGCTCTACAACTGGGAGGCCATGGCGGCCGATGGGTACCAATGGTGGCTGAAGCGGCTGGAAAGCCAACGCCACCTGTTTGACCTGATCCGAATTGATCACTTCCGTGGCCTGCAGGCCTATTGGGAGATTCCGGCAGCGACACCAGAACCCAGGTATGGCTACTGGGTATCCGGCCCCGGCGACCATTTTCTCGAAGCCTGCTTCACCCGGTTCCCCGACTTGCCCCTTGTGGCCGAAAACCTGGGCATTATCAGCGACGATGTGGAAGAGCTGCGCAAACGGTTCCGATTACCAGGGATGACGGTGATGCAATTCGGCTTTGACGGCAGCCCGGATAATCCGCACCTGCTACACAACCATCATGCACGGGATCTTGTGTACACGGGGACCCACGATAACGACACCACCCTTGGGTGGTACCAAAACCTTGACGACCACACACGGCGGTACGTTAACGAATACCTGGGAACCACAGGGGAGGGCATGCCGTGGCCCCTTATTGAGGCGGCTTTCCGGTCGGTGTGCTCGCTGGCCATCGTTCCCATGCAGGACTTTTTTGGGCTTGGAACAGAGGCCCGGTTCAACACACCGGGAACCGTGGAGAATAACTGGATATGGCAACTGGACTGGAATCTTTGCCAGAAAGAGCTGTCAGACAGGATCACCGAATCAGTGCGACAACATGGTCGCCTGTCGTGGTGCTGACTGGTTTTTGATCAGCATCAAAGAAGCGTCCTCAAGAGTCCGATATAAGACACAGACAGCTTCAACAATTGGCGCTCTTGATGAGTCACCGGGGGAGGGTACATGGAACACAGACTCAGTAAACGCGTTCACGGAAAGCTTCGCCTGCTGGTGTATAAACGCGGAATGCCCGTAGCAACCGGTCAGATCCGGGACGCCTCAAAGCGGGGCCTCTTCATTGCGACAGATTACACCGATGTGCAGTTAAACCAGACCGTCGAACTCGAATTTCGTTTTCCCGACAAACAGGAAAAGCAGTGCCGAAGGCTGAAAGCCCATGTTGTCCGCAAATCAGACAAAGGGCTTGGCGTGGATTTCGAAGGCGTTGAGAACGACAGCTTTACCGTCTCCTCGTTAATCTGCTGGCTGAAAAAACACCCTATGCCGATGAACTATTTTCCGGTTCGCCGGCAAGCCTACTGAAATCATCAAGGAGGATTTTCATGGCACGACTCGAAGGTAATGAGCTGGTGATTATTGATGGCGGTTACACCACTCATTGATGTTATCTCTGATCTGACAGGACGTCAGCCTTGACCCTAGCAGCCTATACACCGCGGTCCTTACCGGAATCCCTGAACGGTTTGTTTCGTCTGGCACTGGACCTGCGGTGGACCTGGCACCACGGCAGTGACGAGTTGTGGCGCGCACTTGATGAAGAAACCTGGGATGCCACCCACAATGCCTGGCTGGTTCTGAACAGTGTGTCTGGTGAAAGGCTCGAAGACCTCGAGCAGGATCCTTTATTCCAGCAACGCTATCTCGAACAGCTGGCGGCCCACCACAAATTCGTTAACGCCAACACCTGGTATTCGGAAGACTGTGCAGGCGATCTGGGGCAAGGCATTGCCTATTTCTGCACTACCCACACCTCGGTGGCCGCCGGCTTTGACCACTTTTCCGGATCTCTGCTCCGGCTTTACCTGGCTCCCTGGCTGGAAGGCCGGGATCTGAGCGCGGATCAACTTCTGGAACTGGGCAGCGAGCGTGCCATGACCGGGGCGGACTCCGCCGACCAGCGCCTGAATATGGCTTTGCTTGCGTTAAATATGAGCGGCCGGATAAACGGGGTCAGCCGCATCCATCAGAAGGTTTCGCAGACTCTCTTCCAGCCGTTTTTCCGACGCTGGCCGATTGAGGATATTCCGGCAGACTTTGTGACCAATGGCGTACACACGCCCAGCTGGGATTCACCGGAATCCGATGCCATCTGGACACGGGCCTGTGGCCAGGACCGATGGTGCCGCCCGCTGCCGATGTCCTGCCCGATGACAGCAATCACGGATGAAGAGTTATGGGAGATGAGGCGGCTTCAGCGCAACCGGCTGATTGGTTACCTCCGTCGACGGCTTTCAAGCCAGCATTGCGAGCAGAACCCGGCCAACAACCACGCTGCCGCGTGCGGGCTGTTGCTGGATCATGAAACCCTTACGCTTGGCTTCGCCCGACGCTTCACCGAATACAAGCGGCCCGATCTGCTTCTGAAGGACCAGGAACGTTTGCTCAGGCTACTGGCAAGCCGGGACCGGCCGTTACAGATTGTGCTTGCAGGTAAAGCCCACCCCTATGACCACCGGGGTAAGGAGATCATCCGGCGATGGAAGGCCTTTTCAAGACGACCAGATGTGGAAGGCAAAGTGGTTTTCATCGAAGACTACGATCTGGGCGTTGCCAACCAGTTGATCCAGGGCGTGGATGTATGGCTTAACTGCCCCCGGCATCCCTGGGAAGCCTGCGGCACCAGCGGCATGAAGGTACTGGTCAATGGTGGCCTGAACCTGTCCCAGTATGATGGCTGGTGGGCAGAAGCCTGGAACGCCGATGTGGGCTGGGCTATCCGCCCCGGTGCCACCTTCGAGGAACTGCGCAGTTCGAGCGAGCATGACCTTTCGGACGCCCGGGAACTCTTCGATTTGCTGGAACACGAGGTGATTCCCGGTTTCTACGATGTGGACGAGCAGGGCCTGCCCAGAAAATGGTTGCAACAGATTCGGGCCAGCATGGACCAGCTCACTGCCGCTTATTCGGCCAACCGTATGGTTCGCGAATACGTGGAACGATTCTATTTGCCAATGACGGAACAGGGGAAGCTGCGGAGCCCGGAGACGGCGGCCGAAATTCTGGATGAGCAACGGCAAATCAGGAGGCACTGGCCACGGCTGCGCTTCAGCGCATTCAATGTTGCCGAATCGGGTGCCAGCCAGACTTACACGGTAGAAGTATACCTTGATGGTATCGATGAACAGAGAATTGCTGTTGAGCTGGTGGCAGAGGCCTCTGAATACGGGCCAAGAACGGTTACCACGATGGCGATGCAGCACCCGTTGAGCGGATCCGCTCACAGCTACCGGTACGAATGTACGGTGCCGTCACGCCCCGAGGGGCACTACACCCCGCGTTTTCGGGTGCATGACGAACGCCTGAACCTCCCCCTTGAGAACCCGGCAATACTCTGGCTGAAATAACCCTCAGGTGCGCCAGAACGCTGGCGCAAGCATAATCACAACACTCAGGATTTCCAGACGACCCATCAGCATTCCCACCGATAGCACCCATTTGGCGGCATCTGGCAGCGGCCCGAAATTCCCTGCCGGACCAATGATATCTCCGAGACCCGGCCCCACATTGGTCAATGCTGTGAGGGCGCCAGACAGGGCTGTGACGAAGTCCAGTTGCATAGCCGCCAGGGCAACCGTTATCAGCAGCAGGCAAAGCAGGAAAATAAAGGTGTAAGCGATCATCGAAGAGATGATTTCATCACTCACCGAGCGGCCATTGTACTTCCGGGTAAGCACCGCGCGGGGGTGCAGCAGGCGCATCAACTGCTCACGGAGAATGATCAGTGACAGCTGGAACCGGAAGATCTTCATGCCACCGGCCGTGGAACCGGAGCAGCCGCCCACGAACATCAGGAAGAAAAACAGCACGAACGTCAGTGGACCCCAGGCCGAATAATCCTCGGAGGCGTAGCCAGTGGTTGTTACGACCGAAGTTACGTTAAACAGAGTGGCTGCATAGTTGTGGACCGGATGGAACGGCACAGGAGAGACCATCCAGCGGTACAGGGTCAGCAGTAAAGGAACGACGAAGAGAATCGTCAGAAACAGACGAACCTGCTGATCCCGGAAAAGCACACCGTGCTGCCCGTGCATCTCCCGCACAAACAGGAAGAAAGGCAGACTGCCAATGATCATGAAAAAGGTGGCCTCCATCAGGATCAGATCACTGAACTTGCCCATGGACATGTCGGAGGTAGAGAAACCGCCCGTTGCAATGCTGGTAAGCCCATGGTTGAAGGCATCGAACAGCGTCATGCCGGAAAACCGGTAAGTCACCACAGCAATAATCGAGAACGCCACATACACGAAAAGAAGGCCCCGGCTCAGTGTCTTCATTCTAGGCAAGGCCTTATCCGTCCACTCCGAAGATTCCGTGGCAAACAGACGCATACCGCCTACACGGAGAAACGGCAGAACCGCAACGAACATGCCGATGATCCCGATTCCGCCAATCCACTGCAGGATCGAACGCCAGATCAGCAGGTCCTTATCCATGGTATCCAGACCACTGAGCACGGTTGCACCCGTAGTGGTAATACCTGAGGTGCCCTCAAAAAACGCATCGGCGGCGGAAATTTTCAGATCACTCAGGTAAAAAGGCAGAGAAGAGAGCAGCGCAATAATGAACCAGGACGAAACCGTAAGCACGAACATGTACCTTGGCTTCAGCTCCCGCGGTTTCCGGTAGGTGAAGCCCATACCCAGAATCCCCAGGCCACAGGCAATAGCCGCCGATTCCGCAAACGCCATGGCATTTGGCGTTTCGGAGCCCGCAAGCAAAATGACAGGCAATGTCATGAAAATGCTGAGAAGCACAAACATGACGCTGACGATAAAAATAACGGGGTAAAGATTTCTCAATGGACGCTCGAGCCAGCTGATACCGGGAGACGGCGTCAGAATACCTGTGGGTACAACCTTCCGCAAGGTAACGCAGAACCGAACCCGGAATTACCGGCGAATTAAATCACTGTAAATATCGGGTAAATGCGGATCTTTCTGATGGCAAATATCGTGAGTCTGATGCAAGTTCAGTGTTGCTACACCGAATTTTTCGGTTAAGGAGAAACCATAATGAAACACGCACGTTCACTTGCCGTATTTTTTGCGACCGGTCTGGCGGCTGCCGGCACTGTAAGCGCCCAGGATATGTACAAATCCGGCGTTGGCGGCCTCTATACCGGCCTGAATTACACCTTCATCAACCTTGAACGCGGTAGCGCCGATGCCGATGTGGGCACGCTTTCAGCCAAGGTCGGCGTGATGGCCACGCCATTTCTGGGTATCGAAGCCCGGGGTGGTTTCGGTGTGGATGATGACCGGATTGGCGGAGCAGATTTTTCGCTGGACAACTTCTTCGGCGGCTATGCCACATTCAACCTGGTCAACGAGTCTCCGATTACGCCTTATGCCGTTCTCGGCTTCACCCGGGTCGAAATCGAAGCGGATTCTTTCCTTGGCACTGCAACCGAGGATGAAACCGACGTTTCCTACGGCATCGGGATGAATATGGAGTTCGCACCGAATCTGTCCGGAAACCTCGAATATATGCGTTACTATGAGGACAACGATACCGAAATCGATGGCCTGGGCGTCGGCATTCAGTTCAACTTCTGAGACCAGACCACCGGGGAGACCGCTTGAACCATCTGGCTCACGTATTTCTTGCGCCTGATTCACCCGAAGCCCGGGTGGGCAGCATCCTCGGCGATTTTTCCCGGGGTGTCGATCTCTCGGCACTCCCGGACGCGGTGAGGCAGGGCGTTCGCCACCACCGGGCTGTCGACCGTTTTACCGATCAGCATCCGGACGTTCTGGACAGCAAAAAGGTTTTTTCCAGGCAACGACGGCGTTTCGCCGGTGTTGCCCTTGATATCCTTTATGATCATTTCCTACTTAAACACTGGAACCGATTCAGCGATGTTGAACCTGAGCTCTTTATTCACCGGATATACCAGGAGTTGCAGGAATACGAGCATCTGATGCCTTCACCCATGGCCCGGGTAACTCGCAGAATGGTCTGGCATGACTGGTTTGGGGCCTATAGAGATCTGCAGAATGTGGGCTATGCCCTGGACCGGGTTGCGGGACGAATCCGGTTCCCGAACAACTTCACTGGCATCATCATAGAGATCCGGGAAAACGAAGCTGAACTGGAGCAGAAGTTCCTTTCATTTTTTCCCGATTTACAGGAATTTGCAGGAGACATTGAATGAAGTTTGTGAGTAAGGCGGGAGCGGCTGCCGCACTGTTTTTCCTCTCGACGATTGTTGTTTCCGCTGAGTCAGATTCAAACAGTGAAAAACGCTCACCGGAAACCCTTGGCTTTGTGGAATGGGTGGTGATGCAGGATACCAGCCTTCGCCTTAAAGCCCGCCTGGATACCGGTGCCAAAACCTCGTCTCTCCATGCTGTTAACGTCGAACCGTTCGATAAAGACGGCAAGGAATGGGTGAGTTTTCAGATTCCACTGGGCGATCACGAAGACCAGCCAACCGAAGGCGAACTGGACCATGAGAATGTCACTCTGGAGCTTGAACGGCCGGTAGAGCGAACGGTCCTCATCAAACGCAAAGGCGCGCCTTCACAGAGGCGATACGTGGTACGTATGGAATTCTGCATCGCAGGCACCACCCATGAAACACAGTTTTCACTGACGGACCGGGGCAAGTTCTCCTACCCGGTACTCCTGGGCCGGCGCTTCATGCGCGATGACAACATTCTGGTGGACTCCGCCGACGCATTTCTTGCCAAACGGGAGTGCGAGTACATGACGCTGAAAGAACTGGCCGAAAAGCATCAGGCAAAAGTGCTTGAGAAATAATTCTGTGTTATCAAGAGCAGGGACCGGGTTCCTCTTCCCAGTTCGCGAGCCTTTCCCGAAGGATAGCTTCTGCCTTGGGCGAACTGTATGCCTCCAGAGCCTCATCAATGATGGCTTTGTATCGGCCACTCTCTCGTAGTGACGCCAAGCCCTTGTTGAACGCCTGAATCAGACGGGCGGATTTTTCGTCGTTCCTTGAGAATGGCAAGCGAAAGAACGACGTTCTGACGGGCTTCGGGTGAAAAGTGAGCCGGGATGCCGCAACAGGCCCCAACTGCTGAACTATCATGACTTCACCTACCACAGGGTCCATCGGGAACAGATCGATTCTTCCCAGGAGTAGCTTCTTTAAATTGGCAAGGTCGGAGGTTGTCACATCTCCGGAAACAAGCCCGCTTTTGATGACGTCGGCCAATGTCTCCCCATAGCTGTAATCCTGAGTAAGTCCGACGGTCATACCTTGAAGGTCCGTCAAGGTTTCCCAGTCGAAAGGCTGCCCGGCCCGGTAATAAAAATACCATCCGTAAGGAATCAGGGCAGCGGAGAACACGA
Organism: Marinobacter sp. B-21; assembly: GCF_056857895.1. Taxonomy (NCBI): domain Bacteria; kingdom Pseudomonadati; phylum Pseudomonadota; class Gammaproteobacteria; order Pseudomonadales; family Marinobacteraceae; genus Marinobacter; species Marinobacter sp. B-21. The sequence continues at coordinate 36,178 of NZ_JBSXNZ010000087.1, read as the reverse complement.
ACTCCCGGCTTCTATCTTCAGTGCAAGACCACACAGCAGATGCTTCATAATCTGGTGAGTGAACCAAGGCCAGCGCTCTGGACCAGGGGAAGTAAGAAAACCTGACTTCAATTCCTTCAAGCGCAAAAGACTCCCGAATGATCCGCGCAAGAAATCCGCCGCCCGGAAGATCTTTATCCAGGTATGGGGGCCAGTGTCCGGTCGTAATACGAACAGTTTCCGTGCTTCGGGTTATCGGAATGTGCAGCACCGTGGAAAAAAGCACAATCAGAAATACGAAGAACCATCCGCGCCTCATAATCGGCAGTGCCTCAAGCTGTGATTAAGCTTAAGTTTAGACTACGCTCTACTTCGATTCATGAAGCCAAAGCGCTTCTCATGAAATTGAGGAATTTATGATTGTTTGCATGCGCGATATTGACTCTTAACGCACTGGCTCCACCGCTTTCGGCTAAATGAAACAGATCGCTGGCCGCGAGGAAGATGCCCTGTTTAGCTGCCTGATGGGTCAATTCCATACCGTCAACTCCCTCCGGTAAAGGGCACCAGAGATAGTACCCGCCAGTGGGGTTGTCGATGCCGTTCAGCCCAAGGCTCCTCAGGGCAGACACCGCGTCGATGCTGGCATTGGCAACTCGATCCCTCAAACGCTTCAGATGTCGCCGGTAACGCCCACGGACAATCATTTCATGCACGATACGTTCTGTGATGCCAGAACTGCTGACCACCGTAAGCATCTTGATATCCGTAAGTGAGTCAATCAATGCCGGGCTGGCGGCGATATATCCACACCGAAGGCTTGCTGACAGGGTTTTGGAGAATGTACCGACATAAATCACTCGATTCAGTGCATCCAGGGAGGCCAGGTGAGGAGTAGACCTGGGCAGAATATCCGCAAACGGATCGTCTTCAATAATCACCAGATCATATTTCTCGGCGATGATTAGCAGCCGGTGCATTTTTTGCAGCGACATGGATGTTCCGGTCGGGTTGTGAGCCATAGGCTGCACAAAAAACAGCTTGGGGCGCCACTGTCGGATTTTGTCCTCAAGCAAATCGAGATCGGGTCCATCCGCTTCCCGGTTTATGCCAATTACTTTTGCCTTCTGAAGCTTCAGCTTGCCAAACATCGGGTAGTAGCCGGGGGTTTCAACCAACACGATGTCTTTAGCATCAACAAAGTGACGGACGATCAAATCCAGCGCGTGGTTGGCACCAAAGGTCATGAGCACTTGGTCCGGACTGGCATTAATCGAACGCTCAGCGAGGGCGCGGGCGACATCTTCCCGTAGCGCCTGGAAGCCCTGAGGGCGGCCATATTCAAAGTCATCCGCATAGTCCGATACATTTGATGTACGTTTCAGATAGCGACCAATCTCCGAACTCTCCATCCAGCTGGCGGGTAAGCGGCCATCTCCAGCCCGAACCTCATAATGTTGATTCAGCTGTTCCCTCAACAAGGACACCAGGTCGACAGCCTCGGTGACGTGTTCCGACCCGGACGCGGGCTGGGACGAGCTGGCTGATTGAACGTAGAACCCGGACCCACGTCGAGGGCTGATATACCCGGTAGCTACCAGGCGGTCATAAGCATCCGTAACTGTATTTTTGGATACCCCGTGACCTTGGGCGGCCACTCTGATCGAGGGTAATCGCGTACCGGGAGGCAACGAGCCGGATTCAATTTGCTGGATCAGGCTATCGGCAATTTGTTGTGCACGCGAGATGTTCCCCACAATATTACTCCATAATTGTCCCAGCTTAACTGCTGGTACAGTCCGCAGTACAGATAGTGTAATTGTCACTTGTCCATTCTAAGCCGCTGTCCTAATTTGTACAGGCATGCCGTTCTCTTGGTCAGATGGATGTCGGCCTGGCGATGCTAACAAAAACAACAGGGCGTATTTCGGGCGGTGATCGTCAAGGAATGTGCCACCAGTTAGATGGAGAACAAAATGAAAGAATTGATCAGCCAAAACGCCTCGGCGGGAATCCGTCGCACCCTTACCGGCCTCCTCAGTGCCGTAATCCTGTACTCCGGGATGGCCTCAGCGGCCGAATCACCATCTGTCAGTTGGCGCATGCAAGCTCTTTGGGACGCTGGCACAACTCCCTATGAGTTTGAAAAGAGGTTTGTCGATCGAGTGTCTGAACTGACCAATGGCAAGTTTTCAATCCGACTTTTTGGCGGCGGACAACTGGTCCCTTCGGCACAGGCATTCGAAGCGGTTCGCGGTGGTGCTTTTGAAATGATGAAAACGTTCGATGGCTACGAGGCCGGTTCAGTTCCTGCTTTCGCATTCACCAGTACTGTGCCTTTTGGTTTTCCTGAGTCTGACCAATACGAAGCCTGGTTTTATGAAAAAGGAGGCCTGGAGTTTGCTCGTGAAGCCTACTCCAAGGCGGGACTTTTCTACATTGCTCCCACTGTCTACGGACAGGAACCAATTCACGCCAAATTTCCGATCAACAAGCTCGATGATGTTAAAGGCAAGAAAGGGCGCTTCGTTGGGCTCGCCAGCACGGTGATGAGCAAATTCGGCGTCTCCACTACACCACTTCCAACAGCTGAGGTATACCAGGCACTAGAGAAAGGCGTGATCGATCTTGCCGACCGGGGCGACCTGACCGCAAACCTGGAAGCAGGGCTGGGGGAGGTTGCCAAATACGTTATTGTCCCCGGTTTTCATCAGCCCACCACCGCCACCAGCTATGTTGCCAACCAGCGCGCCTATGACAAACTACCGGATTCCTACAAAGCTGCTCTGGTAACCTCCGCCCGGGAAATCTCATCTGCTCTTCGTCAGCACATTCTGGCTCAGGATGCCGTCGCACTTAAGAAGTTCAAGGAGCAGGGCGCTGAGATCATCTATCTCGACCCCTCCATTGTGACTGAGGGACGCCCCACAGCAATGGAAGCCTGGAAGGAAGCCGCAGGAGATGACGAACTGGCAAATAAGGTATTGAAAAGCCAGGTTGATTTCATGAAAGAACTGGGACTGCTGGAGTAAACAGCAGGTTGTAGCTCCAAGCCAGCCCGGCTCCAAGGGGCTGGCTCCCGGTTTGAGGACCATGCATGTCATTCGTTAACGGCTATTGCCACGCCATTACCCAGATCAACCGATGGTTCGCTATTCTCGCTTCGTTACTGGTCTTCGTGATGGTTGCCGCCATCTCTTACGAGGTCGTTGCCCGCTACTTTTTTGACGCTCCGACTGTGTGGGCGCTCGAGTTGTCGACCTTGCTGCTGGGGCCTTATTTTATGTTGGCGGGGCCATATATCCTGCACACTGCAGGCCACGTCAACGTCGACATTCTCTATGGCAAGCTGTCGCCCCGTGTGGCGGCGATGGTAGATGCCGGTATCTACCCGATCATCGGATTGATTTCTTGTGTTCTGATTTACCAAAGTATTCCGGTAGCAATGAACTCAATAGAGTCCGGCGAAACGTCTTTCTCGTCCTGGAATCCGGCCATTTGGCCGGTCAAGACCCTGATACCAATCGCCTTCAGCCTGTTATTACTGCAAGCGATTGCCGAAATGCTGGTTGCTATCCAGCGCGTTGGCCACCGTGCTGAACACCAGGGGGAGGGCAGAGCATGAACTCCACCTTAGTGCTTTCTGCGATGTTTATCTCCTTGCTGCTGCTGTTACTGAGCGGGATGCCCCTGGCATTTGTTCTGATGTCCCTGGCGGTGGTATTCACTATCTTGCTGTGGGGAACTGATGCTCTGGTCTTGACGGTACTTCAGACCTACGACGTGATGACATCTGATGTGTTGTTGGCAATACCGCTGTATGTCTTGATGGCCAGCATCCTTCAGCGCTCAGGCATCATCGAAGCGCTGTACAAAGCGATGGAGCTCTGGTTCAGACAGATTCCCGGTGGCCTGGCTGTTGGCACGATTGCAATCTGCACAGTAATGGCAGCCATGACCGGCATAGTGGGAGCCGCCGTTGCCGCCATGGGTATCCTGGCACTGCCATCCATGCTTCGGCGTGGCTATGACGAAAAGCTTGCACTCGGAACCATCTGTGCTGGCGGGACGCTGGGGATCCTTATTCCGCCTTCCATCATCACGATTGTTTATGCCGCCACCGCTCAGGTCTCGGTGGGCAAGATGTTTGCAGCGGGTATTGTCCCGGGTATGGTTCTGGCCGGCCTGTACATTTCCTACGTGGTTATTAAAACCATGTTGAAACCAAGTGTTGCGCCGGCTCCGGAGCAAACCGATATCAGTTGGCTGGCAATGTTCGGGTCGCTGAAATCTCTGATGCTGCCAACGCTGATTGTGTTCAGCGTACTGGGCAGTATTTACGCAGGGATTGCCACGCCGACTGAGGCAGCTGCGGTTGGGGTCGTCGGAGCGATGGTATCGGCAGCCCTCCAGAGTACACTTACAGCAGCCAATCTCAGGGATGCCGCTATGGATACCCTGCGAGTGACCACGATGATCATGTGGATAACGATCGGTGCAAAGATTTTCGTTTCCATCTTTACCGGCACCGGCGGGGCAGATTCACTTCTGATGTTCATCCAGGGTCTGGAGCTGAATCGCTGGATGGTGCTACTGGCGATGATGGGCATCCTGGTATTGCTCGGTCTGTTTCTGGATGAAATTGGCATTATCCTGCTGTGTGTGCCGGTCTTTATTCCCATTATCAACGCGTTTGATTTTGATCCTATCTGGTTTGGCGTGCTGTTCCTGATCACCGCACAAATGGCCTATATCACACCCCCGTTTGGTTACACGCTGTTTTACATCAAGGGTGTGTTGCCTCCTGGTATCGGTATGGAAACCGTCTATCGAGCCATTGTTCCATTCCTGGTGCTGCAATTGTTGGCTTTGCTGCTGTTCATGCTATTCCCGGATCTGGTGACCTGGTTACCCAACCAATTGTCCCAGCGCCTTGTATCGTGATTTTTCGTTACGGAGATTGATTCCATGCACATCCAAAGTTCGCGTATTTCCGGCTTTCACAACCTGTCGATGACTGAGCGCCGGGACAAGGTAATTGAAGTTGCAGGGCTGAGTAGGGAAGTAGCAGACCACTTGGCCAACACCGGAAACCTGGAGGCCGGAGTAGCTAACTCCATGATCGAAAACACCATTGGCACTATGAATATTCCCCTTGGTGTTGCCACCAACATGATCGTGGATCAGCGTGAAGTGCTGATTCCCATGGCGACGGAGGAGCCCTCTGTAGTGGCGGCTGTATGTAACGCTGCGCGCCAATGTCGTGACTCTGGCGGCTTCATCACGTCTATGTCTGGCTCAATGATGATCGCTCAGGTTCAACTGATAGACGTCCCCAATCCAGAGTTCGCACGCCTGCACATACTGGAGAAAAAAAGCCAGATCAAAGAAGTATGTGATGAGACCGATCCGGTGCTTCTCAAACACGGTGGCGGGTTCCGCGACATTGAAGTAAGAGTACTGGAAGACAGGCACCAGGGCGCAATGGTCATCACACATTTGATCGTTGATACTCGTGATGCGATGGGAGCCAATGCTGTAAACACCATGGCGGAAGCGGTCGCGCCGATGATTGCCCAATGGACCGGCGGCCGGACTTATCTGCGTATTCTGTCTAACCTTGCTGACCGGAGGCTTGCCAGAGCCAGAGCGACCTGGACGCTGGACGCGATCGGGGGCGAGTCCGTCCGTGACGGCATACTCTTGGCTTACGACTTTGCCGACATCGACCCATACCGGGCTGCCACGCACAATAAAGGCATTATGAACGGGGTGAGCGCTGTAGTGCTGGCGACGGGGAATGATACCCGCGCAGTAGAGGCTGGCGCCCATGCTTATGCAGCACGGACCGGAAGATATCGCTCACTGACCCAGTGGGAAATGGATCATAACGGCAACCTGACCGGCATGATTGAAATACCGATGGCCGTGGGGTTGGTGGGCGGCGCGACCAAATCTCATCCTACCGCGCGAATTTCACTGGACATCATGGGTATTGACTCCGCAGAGCACCTGGCGCGTACCGTTGCCGCTGTCGGATTGGCGCAGAATTTTTCTGCGCTTAAAGCTCTGGCAACCACCGGAATCCAGAAGGGTCACATGGCGCTGCATGCCAAAAATATTGCCGTAATGGCGGGTGCAATCGGCGCCGAAGTTGAATCAGTAGCTAAGGAACTGGTCAATCGCGGTAAGATTCGGGTGGATATCGCTGAAGAGATATTAAAATCCATGCGGGGGCAATAGTTTTATTTTTACCCACTGGCCACAAGGTAGGACTTGAGACTGTCCATGATTCTGGTCATAGCGACTCCAGAATCATGGACATCGTATCTGCTGCTACTAAATCCCTTCAGCGGGCCTCTAGACGTAGAAGTCCAGATCCTCCTGAGCTTTCAGCAGATCCCGCATCCTGATGGGGTCATCACCAAAGAAGAAGATGAGACCCCAATGAGTACCGAAGGCCGACCGGTCGGGAACGGTCTCTTCTGTCGGTTCATGCAATTCGTGTGACTCGAAGTAGGGATGCTCAATCGTTTCTTTGGGCATTTCCAGCTTGCTGACCACTCGGCGCCTTGGATACACACCGAAGCAACCTGCGTAGCCCTTCGCATCGACCACTTCGCGGGGGAAGAAGTTATCCACTTCCTCTTTGGTGCTTTTTGGATCGAATACCAGCATTGAAGCCTGGTAGGCATTGAACCCGTACGCCCGCTCGATAAGCTCGAAAGCCTTGAACCCGGGCGGACGATAGGCAACTTCCCCAAAGTACATTTCGCCGTCGGCAGTGACGAAGTACTCCGGATGAATCAGGCCAAACTGTATGTCGAACGTTTTGATCAGTAACTCGATCTGTTTGGTGATCGCGTTACGCCAGCTCTCGAGTTGCTCGGTAGCGGGTACAAATACCGAGTAGCCCAGCGTTACGTACTCCGAAATGTTGAGAAACTTGATCTTGCCACCGTGGATCCAGGCCTCAACGGCAAATTCCCAGCCGTCCAGGTGACTTTCCATCAGCAGGGGATATTCTTCCGCCGGAATGGTGTCAATTTCCTCTATCTTGCGGATCATTCTATGACCGAGACAACCGGCCTTGTCGAAGGCCTTGACGTGAATCGGGTCATCCGGGTCACCATCAAGTTTGAGCAGGGTCTGGTTGACACGCTTCATGAAGCGGACGATGTCTTCTTTCTCGTGCGCCTCTTCGAAAATCCCGACGCGAATACCGCCAAGCTGGGCACGGCGCTTCATCAGAGCCTTGTCACGAAACAGAATGGACTGCCCGTACATGCGAGGGTTGTTAAGGAGGACAGAGTTAATCGCCCCTGACCACTCGACGGTTTCCTCGAATAACGGTATGGCGACATCGACGCCTTCCGCCTTCAGCTTTTCGGCAATCTCCAGGGACCGATCATTCAACCGGATAAAATCCCACGGGATGAAAGGTATCTTGTTTGCGGTACAGAAATCCGCAGCCCACTCCGGAGCAACGACTATGTAGCGACGGTCAAACTTTTGCGCCGCCTTGATCGCATTGACGCTCCAGCCAAGCAGGGCGATGTAGCCTTTGTTCGGATCCTTGGGGGTTTCAGTTCCTTTAACCGAGTCCATCTCCGGATCGAGCCAGGCTTCTATCGCTTCGGGTAATTGCTTTTCTGATGTCATCGACATTCGATGTTCTCCTTGCTGGTTAACCCAGACAAACTGCGCAGACATTGGAGCGCACCGGGTAAACGGAGCCTTCAGGCAGTGTCGTTTATAGGGGATTGAGTGACTCCGGGGCGGGGTGAGACACTTAAGTTCGTGAATTTTTCACCCGGCGGGATATAGCGGGTCACGTGCATCCCACCTATCAACATAGTCGGTCTGGTTACAAATAGAAACGAAAGCCCCGGAATCATTTGCTTGTTGGGCTGCATCCGCGCACCCCTTGGTTTGAGGCAAACCCGGTGTCGGTCTAGTGTAGATGGTGGTCAAATAATCACCACCAACCCCGGATCAGGAAGCCTCCGTTGTGAACTCGCCAATCGCCGGAAGATTCCCTGCGGGCGCGACAACCAATAACCCGGACTCCTCCATCGGTATCCCGAGCACTTCCAGTTGATCGTCACGGGTACGAAAGTCTCCAGCACGAGCGACTGCTTGCCGGACGTCCGGATTCCGGAAGAACACGCGCTCCGAGATGCGGTATTGAATGATCAGACTGTTGCCCCGGCGCATGGCGTAGGCCTGGGCGGGGTCACCTCCCACACTGGTCATCCAGGTTGCCAGGACCCGACTGTTTGCCCACTGCATCGGCGGAGGCACGCCTGAGCCACCGGACTGCGAGGGCAGGTCTTCCCGGGCGACACGCTGATAATCAATCAGCACATCACTGACCATGGGAATCTGGTTAATGTTGCCCGGCGTCAGGTTAGGCATCAGGAGCACCGCCGCAAGTACCAGGGCAACAGCCCAACCCCCACCGCCAACAAGAACCAACGGGTGTAGACGGCTCAGCCAGTGCTTTATGTTCACTACCCGCTGATGACCTGATTTGTGCCTGCCAGTCACCGGGGCTTCTGCTAGCGCGTCATCAAGCCGTTTATCAAAACTTGCAGCAAATCGGGGAGTGGGTATGAGCTGTAGCCGGGCGGACAGGGCCTGTTGGCGAACGACATCGTTACGGCAGGCCTCACACCCAGCGAGATGGGCTTCGACAAGGTCGGTATGATGCTCATCCAACTGACCATCGGCGTAGCCGGCCAACCAGTCCTGTATTCGGACATGCAGGTCAGAAAATCCATGGGTTTCTGTTTTGTTGCTGTCACTCATGTGGCTTCACCGATGCGTGCTTTGCATTACTGGCAACAGGGGCTTCGGGTGCCGCCTTGATCAGTCGTTCGGCGAGCAGGCGGCGCCCCCTTGATAAACGGCTCATCACCGTTCCTGGTGCCAGGTCCAGAATCTGTCCAATGTCCTGATAGCTGAAATCCTCAAAGTCCCTCAACAGAATGACCTGCCGGAAGGTATCCGGTAAGGCCTGAATGGCCGCCATCACGTGCGCATCAGTCTGACTTTTCAGGGCCTGATCGAACGGGCCCGGTGCGGCGCAGGGATGCTCATTTAACACAGGATCCTCGGTTGTGAGCACCGGAGCCAGTTGGTGGCGACGTCCGTCTCGGCGATAGCAATCGGCTACCACACGATTGAGAATTTTAAGCAGCCAGGCATAAACAGCCACATGATCGCCCAGTTGGTCAAAATCCCGCCAGGCCCTTAGCAGGGTCTCCTGAGTCCAGTCCTCCGCCATCTCAGGCGACGGGGCCTGCCGCAGCGCAATACCGTACAGCCGGTAACGCCAGGGGCGTACCAGGGTATCGAATTGCTGCCTGCTTCCAGCGCTGCGCATTGGCTGCCCGTTACGAGTTGATGTTCACTGAATTTGAGATCATCACTTGTTACTCCCCATCCCGTTGATTTTTGTCATGGATTACCGGGTACCGCGATCCAGAAGGGAAATTTGCCCTCGACAGGCTCCCGGCGGACTACCTGCAGGGATTGGGCATCAATGACGGCAATGTGATTGTCCGCGGTGACCGACGCATAAATAAACCTTCCGTCGCGGCTTGCCCGCACTCCGTGAGGACCGGTTCCGACCTCAACGGTTTTCACAATGGTGAGGCTATCGGGGTCGATCACGGTAACGACGGATGCAGAGATAGCACCGGTTGCTACGTAGCGCCCGCCAGGCACCACGTCGATACCGCCATGTCCACTGGCCACTTTCAAGGTCTTGATGATTTTCTCGCTCGCCAGGTCCAGAACGCCAACATTGCCCGTGAAATCACGCAACCACAACCGCTGTCCATCGGCACTGATGTCGATATTGTGGGGCGTTTCCAGCCCTGGCGTCGGGATCTCGTGCTGTTTTTCCAGGGTCTGCATATCAACCACGGCAACGGCGCCTGCCCCCTGAAGCGTGACGTAAGCACGTTTGCCGTCGGCACTGAAAATGAGATTGTGAGGTACTTTCCCAACCGGAATTTTTTTAACCAACTCGAGAGTGTTAAGGTCAATAACAGCGACATCGCCCTGGGAGGGGGCGACGGCGAGACCATAACGACCATCTGGTGAAATTTTAACGCCCTGGGCCACCTCACCAATCGGTATGCTGGCCAACACCTTCCCGTTGGCGGTATTCAATACGTAAACCTTACCGGTTTTAAAGCCCGACACCATGAGCCGGGTTGCGTCCGTGTTGAGAGCATCGTAGTGAGCGCCTGCCACGCCAGGCCAGGCCTGTTTCGACGGTAATACCTTCACCATGCCGCTGTTCTGGACCGCGATATACAGGGGATCGCTGATCGCCTTTTCCAGACTAAGCCCGGGGGCTGAGCGAGATGTTTCAGTTGCTGTCGCTGGCAAACTGACACTGAGCGCGATTCCGGCGACTGCGCCGAACGATTTCATGAAACGCCTTATTTTTTGTTGCATGTTAAAAGCCCCAAACGATGAATGAATCCCGACTGGACACCTGTGCTGGCAACGGCGCGGCAACGACAGATCCGTCGGAAACTATCTCTACCGCTTAGGGCGTCTTCGGGGAGTAATTTATTCCCGGACGGTTTTTGTTGGAGCAACGAAAGGGAAGCTGCTTATTCGTCGCGATGGGGTCACAGAGAGTCGAATAAGCCTGCAAGAAATTCCGGCGCCATTGTGGTAAACTATTTTTGCCAAATGGCGGGAGGTTTTATGTCAGCGATCACCGAGAAAAAGCAAAGCCCTAAAGCGCATTTTGGACCTGGTAAGGCAAACGTTAGAGCCGTGTACGAGGGGCGTGGTGCTGTGAAAGCTCATCGCAGAACCACCACAGGAAAGTACGTGTTTGCCGGTGTCCAGGGCGTGAAAAAGATCCGCCGCGGCGGAAAGGCCAGGGAACTGGATGCCCTGAAGGCCCTATACGACATCGACGACGCTATTTTGTGCACACTGTTGGACATTTCCCCGCGCACCCTGGTACGCCGACGTGAAGACGGCACCGTGAACAAGGCAGAGCTGGATCGGGTAGCCACTTTGCACCTGGTGATGCGTGACGCCGTGGAATTGTTTGAAGGTGACCGAGAAAAGGCACGGCGGTGGCTTAAGCGTCCGGCGCGAGCCTTGGAGCACCAGTGCCCTATTGATCTGCTGGATACCGAGGCTGGCATTCGCATGGTACGGGACCTGATCGGGCAGCTTGAGCACGGCGTGTACGCATGAAGGCGTACCGAATCACAAAACGAAAACACAGGGACACTGCGTTTTCTGGGTTTGGTGCGCGCCAATATGGGGGTCGCTGGAATCTGCCTAATCACCCGGCAGTGTATCTATCCGAGAGTATTGCCCTTGCTCAGTTAGAAATTCTGGTGAATCTGGGTGAGGAAGACAGTCTACAGAATTATCTGCTTTTCCAAATCGAGGTGCCCGACAGTCAGGTTATGATCCTGGCCGACGACGCTTACCTAAGAGACTGGAACGGAACAAGAGTGTCAGCAGGCACTCAAGAGCTCGGAACCGACTTCCTCATCGACGGCGAAGCGCTCGCATTGGCGGTCCGTTCGTGTGTTGTGCCACAAGAATATAACCTCATCCTTAATCCGGAACACCCCGACGCAGAAGCGGTTATCGAAGAGGCCGTTGAGGTAACCTTCCAATTTGATGATCGACTGCGCTCTGATTCCTGAAACGTTGTTTGCGCATCGCAATGTCGTCACCCCGACCAGATTGACCGGGTACAGATCAGCAGGCCAGCGATTAGCGACGGGCACTCGCCACGATGCCCCTGGACTAGCCGAATAGCACTGATAATTTAACTTATGCGCGGTGCAGTAGTTCATGGATCTTAGACTTTGGTGTAAGACGTTGTTTTTGAATGCTTGAAAGGCCTTGAGTTTCATGAAATGGTTCATTACGTGACGTTTTACGAAAACTCATGAACCTACTATGGGGCTGCGGAATCACATCATGAAAGCGCTTCAGACGCCGGACGAATTTAGATCGCCGCTAATTGATAAAAGCGGTCCTTTTCCCGTCAAAAATGGTCTTTCCTCGACAAAATCGGAGAACGGTGACACGGTGTATGCTTCGAGATCCTCAAGTTATGAGATTTGTGGGACCTCGTCGCGCCCTGACAGAAGACGAAGCAGATTCGTGGTTCGAGGACACGCTGGCCAACCCATCCCGCTTCGATGTTGCCGAGGCTGAAGCTGATGAGTTCATCGGGTTCTGCGGTGTTAAAGAGTTAGGTGGCGTTGCGGATTTCGGCTATTTCATAAGATCAGAGTTTTGGGAAATGGAATAGCTGCAAGGGCATGTGAACTTGCAGTTGACAGGCTAGCCTCAATGATTGATTTCCAGAGTCGGTTTAGGTTTTCATCGCAATAAAACTTGAGGTCGAAAGCGTCCGAGATATGGAGGGCGTCAGTCCTGCAACGCGGAATGAACGAATAGCGAACCCGGAGAAGCCCGGCCCAAAGGGCGCGCAATAATGACCAAGAAAAGTTAGAACAATGTTAGCACTCAGGTTATAACATTGTTGACACACAACCACACTGCCTGTATAGTACATGCCGCTCAAGTGAAAATTATTGTTTATTGAATGAGCACCAAAATCATGAAAACGAGCATCAGAAAAATCGGAAACAGCGCCGGCGCGATACTGCCTGCACAGCTTCTGAAGAAACTGCATCTCCGGTTGGGCGATGACGTCTCCATCAAAGAGGATGGAATGCGCATAATCATCGAGCCTGCAAAGACTCGCCGGAAGTACAAACTTCAGGACTTGGTCGCACAGTGCAACCCGAACGCACCAGTTGCAGACGACCTTCAAGCCTGGGACAACGCACCCACAGCTGGGGAGGAACTGCTATGACCTAAACACAACAGAAGGATGAATTTATGCCACCGAAACGCACGTTCGATCAGGGTGACATTATTTGGGTAACCCTGGACCCAACCGAAGGATCAGAAATTAAAGGCAATCCCCGTCCCTGCCTTGTCCTGTCTCGCAAAGAATTCAACCAACTCGGAAGAGCTCTCGTCGCCCCAATTACGCAAGGCGGTGGCTACGAAAGAGATAAAGGATTTGCGGTACACCTCTCCGAAACCAAAATCCAAGGCGTAGCCGTTGTCAGCCAAGTGCGAACTTTGGATCTGAAAGCCCGTAACGCCAAGTTTGCAGAATCGGCCCCACCCCAAGTCGTTGCAGAGGCGCTAGCCCGCTTCGAGACCATAACGGACCCAGACGAATAGCCAGACTAAAACCTCGCCGAACCGGGTTCTAGCCCGGCTCAGTTTGTTCTGAATTTGGTGACTACCTATTGCGCCTATTATAGTCCTCTCTCGTCGCGCTCAGTTCCTCGTCCGTCAGCGTAAATTTGACGGACCCTTCGGGCACCATTGTGCCGCAAAGCTTGCCATCTTCAAGTGCACCGGAGAAGAGCCCACACGCAAGAAGCCGGAGCCCATCGTATTGCATGCCGCCAGGTCTGGCTTCAAGCTTGCCGTTACCGCTGCTGCAACAGCGTCAGTCGCATCCGCTGCTCCACCGAGGGCAGGCAGTGACGACTGAGTATATTGAGGGTTGGCAGACAAACGTGAAAAATAGCCCAAAAACACTCCCAACCTATTGAACTACCGTTTTTTTGGTCACCCGAACCCGAGTTCATGTCATTCTGACCGATAAAAGTAACTCAGCCTTGTTGTCGGCCCCGCAGACTCTACTCGACTGGGGACTGACCTTAGCGGATGCGGATTGCCTGGAAGACGCCGTGCCGAAGACCCGGCTGATGTCGAGTGAAGATGCTACGGTGTTGTGGGGCGCTCGGCACCAGCTTTTTAAAAGCCGGTCGCCGGTCACGACAGACAGCAAGGGTGTCTGCCAGGGCGACAATACGTTGAACGCCTCCTGTCTCTGAAGAAGCGAGGAGTTACCTGTCTCACTGGAAGGAGAAGCTCCTTAGCTGGCCTCGGCATCCGCGTGATGTTGCATATTAATCTGGCGCAAACTTGGCTAATGTGTAACTGACGCTTGTCTATATGTTTAGCTTACGATTTACTGTTATCGAATCATCAATAGCAGGACAGTGACATGGCCCCGCAAACTCCTCGAGAACAGTTTCCTTTCGCCAATGCCCGGGTAGCAAGACGCTGGCGCAAGTTGTTGGATGAGCGCCTGAAAGACCTGAATGTCACCCAGGCGCGCTGGTCTACCATGGTCTACTTGCAGCGCGGTGGTGAAGGGCTAACCCAGCGGGAGCTAGCCCGCCTGATGGCCATTGAGAACCCAACACTAGTCCGCCTGCTTGACGGCCTCGAGGAACAGGGCCTGATCGAATGCCGGCTCTGCAAGCTTGATCGGCGTGCCCGGCGGCTTTATCTCACCAATGCCGGTGAGCGCTTTATGAGCGAACTGAATGAGCGGGCGAATGTCTTGCGAGAGGAGATGCTGAAAGGCATTGAAAATACCGACCTGGAAGTCGCCCTGCGTGTTTTTGAGCGGGTTATGGAAAATTCTGCCAACCTCAAAAATACCTGAACCCGAAACATTTTTCAGGCGCGAGCGACAAGATTAGAACTGGAGCGTTCCGCACATTCCACCGGCACAGGACAGTTCCATCACGGCTAGCTGTCAATCATTACTTGTGTTACGTTTAGTTTATACTGAACAGATTGAACAAGTTGTGCGGACAGCCGTCTCATCATTTCTGGCCGGCGACCAAAAAGTCGCCGTACGGAAGGTATGTCAGCATCCGGGAGCAAGTTCTTTTACATCCGGTTCAACCCAGCTTTGGCAGAGGAATCTTCAGTGAAATCTGGATGTTGCAGAAAGCGTTACCGGAATTGGTGCTCAGGTCTGTTGCTGGGTTCTCTTGTGACATCAGCTTCCGCTGAAGGCCTGCTGTCCCTGAAAGTAGAAAACGATGCGTTTTCCGCCGGCGGCGATGGTCAATATACCAACGGCGTAGAGGTGATCTGGGCTTTTGAGCCCCCTGATCGACATTGGAGCCGCCGTCTTGCGGACGTTATTCCCGGCTGGTCTGGCAGTAGTCTTGCCGGCGCAACATATCGGCTAGGACAACAGATGTATACGCCGGAAGATATAGAGGTTGAAGCGCTTATTAAAGATGATCGTCCCTATGCCGGCCTTTTGTTTGGTGGGATTTCGCTACTAAGCGAAAGGGAACACGGTGGTTTGCGTTTGGCAGATAGCCTGCATATCGACGTGGGCATCGTAGGCCCGGCCTCCGGCGCTGAGGTGGGTCAACGAAATTTCCATGAACTTATTGCGGCAGACAAGCCGAGGGGTTGGGATAACCAGCTTGATAACGAGCCAGTTATCAATTTCGGTTATGAACGTGCCTGGTTTATGAAGCAAAACTTCTCTGGTCTGACCATTGAATATGGGCCGTCTGCCGGGTTTGCGCTCGGCAACCTGTATACCTACGCTTCCGGCGGCCTGGGGTTTCGTTTGGGAGAGGGGCTTGATCGTAGTTTCGGCATTCCGTCAGTCGCTCCTGCACAAGGCGGGCAATCCTCTTTTCGGCGGGATCAGGGCTTTAGCTGGTACGTCTTCGCTGCCGTTGAAGGGCGCTATATGGCACACAACCTGCTGCTCGACGGCAACAGTTTCGAGGACAGCCACTCCGTTGATAGTCGCGAATGGGTTGGCGACGCCCAGGTGGGTGCGGCATTGACCTGGGATCGCTGGCAGATCGCTTACACCTACCTGTGGCGAAGCGAAGAATTTGAGGAAAAGGACGGCGTCGATCAGTTTGGATCGATCGTTCTGTCTACCTGGTTATAAACGAAGGCATGGATCGAACGGTTTTTGAGTCTTTGGCCCATTCAGAGGTTAGTTATATGGAAACAGAGAAGAATTTGATGGTGCGTCTATTTGGGGCCCGCATGCTGCCCATGTGGTTGGCGGTTCTTTTGCTGGCTGGTTGTGACAACTCCTCCGGTCAGACAAAGGCTGAACGGTCTGCGCCGCCGCCTCCAGAAGTCGGCGTTGTTGAGGTGCAGCCGCAGCGTGTGAATCTTTCAATGGAACTGCCGGGCAGAACCGCCGCTTACCGTATCTCGGAAGTGAGGCCGCAAGTCACGGGCATTTTGCAGGAGCGCTTGTTTGAACAGGGCGCCCAGGTCAAAGCAGGTGAGGTCCTCTACCAGATCGACCCCAACCGATACCGTGCTGCCCATCAGCGGGCCCAGGCAGAACTGGAGCGCGCACAGGCCGAATTGCGACAGGCGCAGCGGGAGTGGGCACGTACGTCAGACTTGTTTGAGAAGAATGCGGTCAGCAAGCGTCAACGTGATGAAGCGCTATCGGCCTTGGAGGCAGCCCGGGCGGATGTCTCCCGATCCCAGGCGATGCTCGAAACGGCGGGTATCGAGCTGGCGTATACCGAGGTCAAGGCTCCCATCGCCGGGCGCATTGGCCCGACACTGTACACGGAGGGTGCGCTGGTGACCGCCAATCAGCCCCAGGTCCTGGCGCGCGTGGTGCAGCTTGATCCCATGTATGTCGATATTCAGCTACCGGTCGAAAAACTGGCTCGAATTCGGTCGTCTCTGAAGGAGGGCGCTGCTTCTGAGGCCGGCCCAAATGAAGCCGAGACTGTTTTGTTGCGCGAAGACGGTACCGTCTATCCCCACAGAGGTCGCGTTGACGTTACGGATGTTACCGTCAACCAAAGCACGAGTTCCGTCACTGTGAGAGCCGTTTTTCCCAATCCGGACGAAGATCTCCTGCCAGGAATGTACGTGCGCGTTCGTCTGAGTGAGGGAATTCGGGAGAACGCCATTCTGGCGCCGCAGCAGGGCGTGAGCCGTAACCCGCAAGGAGAGGCCACCGCGTTGCTGGTCAACCCGGAGGGTGAAGTTGTCGCCCGCCAGTTAGAGGCAGAGCGGGCCATTGGCGCTTTCTGGCTGGTGGAAAAGGGGCTGGAACCGGGGGATCGCCTCATTGTCTCCGGCCTGCAAAAGGTTAGGCCAGGAGCCAAGGTGAAGCCGGTTGCCGCAGATATTCCATTACATCCCCCCCAAAACCAGCAAGCCAGTGGCACGAATAATCCGAAGAAGAACGCCTCCGACGACGAGGGCACCGCGCAATGATTAATTTCTTTATTTCCAGGCCCGTTTTTTCCTGGGTTCTGGCCATTGTCGCCATGCTGGCGGGTATCATGGCGATCTTCGTTTTGCCGGTCCAGCGGTATCCGTCGGTGGCACCGCCGGCGGTGGAAATTCAGGCCGATTATCCTGGCGCCTCGGCGGACACCGTGTCCAATACGGTGGTTCAGGTCATTGAACAAGAGATGACGGGCCTCGACAATCTGCTCTATATGGGGTCGACAGCGGATTCCTCAGGCCACGCTACGGTTACTCTCACCTTTGCGGCGGGCACCGATCCGGACATTGCCCAGGTCCAGGTACAGAACAAGCTCAAACTGGCGGAACCCCGACTCCCGGAAGTGGTGCGCCAGCAGGGGATCAGCGTCGAGAAATCCAGCACCAGCTTTCTGATGGTAATGGCATTCGTCTCTACCGACGGTCGTCTCAGCAAGCTGGATATCGCCGATTTTATCAGCTCCGAGTTAGCCGAACCCATCGGACGGGTAACCGGTATCGGCAGTGTGCAGGTTTTCGGCTCTGAATATGCGATGCGGATTTGGCTGGACCCTTCGGCGTTGACCAATTACGGCCTGACCGTCGCCGACGTGAGCGCCGCCATCGAGGCGCAAAACGCCCAGGTCACCGCCGGTCAGCTCGGCGGGCTGCCCGCAGTCGAGGGCCAGCAGCTCAATGCCACGGTCACCGCCCAGACCTTGCTCACCTCAACCGAAGAGTTCCGCAACATCCTGCTCAAGAGTATGCCCGACGGGTCCCGGGTGCGCCTGGGGGATGTTGCCCGCGTTGAGCTGGGCGGCGGTGCAGTCCAGATTGACACTTTCTACGATGGCGAGCCGGCTGCCGGCCTTGGCATCAATCTGGCGCCGGGTGCCAACTCGCTTGCGGTCACAGAGGCTGTTAAAGCGCGGCTCCAGGAGCTCGAGCCCTATTTTCCCGAAGGGGTGGAGATTCGGTACCCCTACCAGACGGCCCCTTTCGTGGAGGCCTCCATCGACGCGGTGGTCACAACCATCATCGAGGCAATCGCCCTGGTGGTCCTGGTCATGCTCGTATTTCTCCAGAGTTGGCGGGCTACCCTGATACCAGCGATCGCAATCCCGGTGGTGCTGCTGGGCACCTTTGCGATCATGGCGGCCTTCGGCTTTTCCATCAACATGCTCACTCTCTTCGGTCTCGTATTGGCAATCGGCCTTCTGGTGGATGACGCCATCGTGGTGGTGGAGAACGTCGAGCGCGTGATGCATGAGGACGGCCTGAGCCCGATGGAGGCGACGCGCAAGTCCATGGGGCAGATAGCCAGCGCGCTGATTGGCATCGGCGTGGTGTTGTCTGCGGTGTTTATCCCGATGGCCTTCTTTCCGGGCTCCACCGGGGCAATCTATCGGCAGTTTTCCCTGAGTATTGCTGGTGCCATGGTGCTTTCGGTGCTGGTGGCTCTGATTCTGAGCCCCATGCTGTGTGGTCGGATCCTCAAGCCCACGCACGAAAGAACCTTGCTGCAAAAACTGTTCGGCTGGTTTGAGGCAGGCCTGGGGCGACTGACCCGGGGCTATGTCCGGCTGGTTGGCCATACGGCGCGCCACGCCTGGCTCTACACATTGGCGTTCCTGGGCATCGTCGTCCTGGTGGCCGTTCTCTTTGTGCGGTTGCCCGGCGGGTTCCTGCCCGCGGAAGACCAGGGGTTCGCCGTGGTGCAGTATCAGTTGCCCGCCGGTGCGACCCAGCAGCGCACAATCGATACCATTGAGGTTATCGAAGATTACTTCATGGAGCAGGATGAGGTGAAGGGCCTCTTCACAATCGCTGGTTTCAGCTTCGCTGGCCGGGCGCAGAACGCGGGACTGGCGTTCGTCAATCTCAAGCCATGGAGTGAGCGCGATCCCGAGACGCAAAGCGCCGACGCGATCATTCAGCGGGCGAACCGGGCGCTTGCCGGGCTGGTGCGTGATGGGCGGGCTTTTGCTTTCAATTTGCCACCGATACCGGAATTGGGGCAGGCCCTGGGCTTTGAATTGCGTTTACAGGATCGGGGTGCCATCGGGCATGAAGCACTCATGGCAGCGCAAGGTCAATTGCTGCAGTTGGCGGCCGAAAGCCCCGTGCTGACGAGTGTGCGTCCCAACGGTTTGGCGGACAATCCCCGCTACAAAGTGGACATTGATCACGAAAAGGCACAGGCCCTTGGCATAGAGTTGTCCGAGATCAGTCGACTTCTGTCGGTGACCTGGGGCTCGCAATACGTTAACGATTTTCTCCATGAGGGGCGGGTCAAGCGAGTCTATGTTCAGGGTGATGCCCCTTTCCGGATGCTGCCTGAGGATTTTGAGGCGTGGTATCTGCGAGCCGCTGATGGAGAGATGACCCCGTTGAGCGAAGTGACGAACGGACGCTGGGAGTATGGCTCACCGCGCCTTGAGCGTTTCAACGGTGTTCCGTCCCGCCAGATTCAGGGTGAGCCGGCACCGGGGTACAGTACCGGTGAGGCCATGGCGGAGGTCGAACGTTTGATCGCTCAACTCCCGGACGGTGTGGCCGGCGCCTGGAGCGGCCTGTCCTATCAGGAGCGCCAGGCTGGTGCCCAGGCATCCCTGCTTTACGCGCTGTCGGCACTGGTGGTGTTTCTGGCGCTCGCCGCGCTCTACGAAAGTTGGACCATACCCATTTCCGTGATGCTGGCGGTGCCCTTGGGCGTACTCGGGGCGGTACTTGCAGCGATGGTTCGCGGGCTTCCTAACGACGTCTTCTTCCAGGTTGGCATTCTGACCACCGTTGGTGTGACTGCGCGCAACGCTATACTTCTGGTGGAGTTCGCCCGAACACTCGAGGAGCAGGGAATGAAGCTGATTGAGGCAACCAAGGAAGCGGCGCGAGTGCGCTTGAGGCCGATTCTGATGACATCGGTTGCTTTCGGCATGGGTGTGTTGCCGCTTGCTTTCGCCAGTGGAGCCGGGGCAACCACGCGTATTGCGATAGGAACGGCGGTTCTCGGCGGCATGATTTCGGCAACGATACTGGCGACGTTCTTTATTCCACTGTTCTATGTGGTGGTCCGCCGTATCACGGATTTTCTGAGTGGCTCCAGAGACCAGGATGCCTCGGCTGCGGCCGCTCCCGGACGTGCAGACGGAGGTGTGGCTGATGATCGTTAAGGTATTGCTGGCCACTGTGATTGCGTTGTCACTTGGTGGCTGCTCACTCGCGCCGACTGTTGAGAAACCCGAGCCGTCGGTGCCGGAAAACTGGTCTTCCGCACGACTTTCGGCGGACGAGAAACTCCCCCTGGATTGGTGGCGTGGCTTTGGCGATCCGGCGCTTGTCACCCTTGTTGAAGAGGCGCTTGGTGCCAACAGCGACCTGCAACTTGCTGCTGCCAGGGTCGCCGAAGCACGGGCGCGCCTTACCGGGCAGCAGGCGGAACAATATCCGCTTCTGGAGGTAGAGGGCTCTGCGGTGCGCCAGGGGCCGAGTGATGAGGTGGTCAACAGCGCTGGTGGTGGTCAACCCTTCAACGATATCCAGGTCGGTGGGGTGCTATCGTACGAGCTGGATCTTTGGGGGCGGCTTGCGAATGCCAGCGAAGCAGCCCGGGCACGTCTCCTGGCCAGTGCAGCGAATCGCGAGGCCGTGCGACTAGCCGTGATTGGTGAGGTAGCCAATGGTTACTTCAATTTGCGTGCGCTTGATCGTCAGATCGACATCACCGAACGCACCGTGTCATCCCGCCGCGAATCGGTCGCCCTGCAACGGGCCCGGTCCGAAGGAGGCGAGGTTAGCGAGTTGGTCCTGCGGCAGGCTGAAGCCGAGCTTGCAGCCGCTGAATCCGAACTTCCGAGGCTTCGCCAGCAGCACGCCCTTCAGCGAAACGCCTTGGCAGTGCTTCTGGGGCGAGATCCACAACAGATTGTACGGAGTGATATTTCCGTAGCGGATACCATTGGTGAGATGAATGTTCCGGGCAGCGTCCCGGCCGGCCGGCGGATCTGATGGTCCGCCGACCTGACATTGCGGCAGCCGAACAGGAGTTGATAGCGGCCAACGCCGAAATCGGTGTTGCCCGGGCGGCGTTCCTGCCCAGGATTTCGTTTGAGGGCCTGCTGGGCCTGCGAAGTGCCTCCGGTGGCGACTTGTTCCAGGGCTCCGCATCCACTTGGCAGTTGGGCGGCTCGTTAGTCGGCCCGTTGCTGGACTTTGGGCGTTCCGAGGCACTGGTCAATCAGGCGGAGGCGCGTCAACGCCAGGCCCTGATTGCGTATCGTCAGGCCATTCAAGTGGCGTTTCGGGAGGTGCTCGACGCTATGGCCGGGGTGCGTGGTACCGAAGATCGCTTGGAAGCGCAGGCCCGGCAGGTAGCAGCACTGCGAAGCACAACTAAACTTGCGCGATTGCGCTTTGAGGGGGGCGCGTCCAGTTACCTGGAGGTGCTGGACGCTGAACGAAGCCTGTTTACAACCGAACTTGATCTCGTGGAAACGCGGCGTGATCAATTGCAGTCAACGGTTAATTTGTATCGAGCTCTGGGCGGGGGTTGGCAGAGTTCGTTACAATCTTCTGATTATGCAAACACTGACTGATTCAGACAGGCGTTTTATTGAGCGCCTCGGTCTTCAGGCTCAATCTGAAGGCTTTTCCCGCATCGCTGGCCAACTTTGGGCGACACTTATCGTGTCGGATGGTCCCGTCAGCTCATCGCAGCTTGTGGATACGTTGCGCGTCAGTAAGGCGAGCGTCAGTACGAATACGTGCTTTCTTGAAAGACTCGGCATTGTTGAACGTCGAACAATGCCGGGTGAACGCCAGGATTTTTTCGCGATTCGTCCCCATCCTTACGCTGCCTTGGTGGAAGGGCAGATAAAACGGCTCGAGGCCAGAAAGGAGGTGATTGCCGAAGCCAAGGCAACCATTACCAATGAACAAACGCTTGCCAAGCTGGCTGATCTGGATCAGTTCTACACCCTGTATTATGAGAGCTCCAGAGACCTTCTGAAGCAGCTGAAATCTGAAATCCTAGACAATAAAACATAATAAACTCAAAGGAGTAGGCTCGGGTTTCATCCGGGCCTGAATGAAACGCTGGCTATGTCAGAGCAACCCCCGTCGGTGTTACTGAAAGGAGGGCCTGGACCGTTCTCACCGTTTGGAATGCCTTGTCAACGGTTCTAAACAAAGCAGGCTCGTCAATTTGTCTCTTGCAAACCTACCTACTGATAGGTAAATTACGTGTCGTATGCTTAATGACCAACAGAGGTAATCAATGAAAATTTACGACACTGAAGGCTTTCCCAACCCGCTACGGGTTCGCATCGCCCTGGCAGAAAAAGGCGCAACGAATAAGGTGGAATTCGTCCCGGTCGATGTCATGGGCGGGGAGCACCGTTCCGATGCGTTCAAGACGAAAAACCCGGATGCCACCGTGCCCATGCTGGAACTTGACGACGGCACCTGCATCGCCCAGTGCAATGCCATCACTGAATATATCGACGGTGTCTTTGATGGTCCGTCCCTTATGGGTACAACCCCAGCGGAGCGTGCCCGTATCGCAATGATGAATCTGCGGGCAGAAAACGGTCTGATGAATGCCGTGGGTGCCTATTTCCATCACGCGACCCCGGGGCTTGGTCCGGATCTGGAAACCTGGCAGTGTGCTGAATGGGGTAATAAACAGAAAGAAATTGCCAGCGCAACCATGGCCTACCTTGACAGCGTTCTGGCGGACAATGAGTTTCTCGCAGGCGACAGCTTCTCGGTCGCAGACATCACCGCCTTTGCCGGCCTGGGGTTTGCGGATTTCGCGAAGGTTGACATTCCCGAGTCCCTGACCAATCTCCAGGCCTGGCGCGCAAAAGTCGCAGCCCGTCCTTCAATTGCCGGGTGATCCGATACCCTCGGGTTTCATGCAAGCGCGGAAAACATGAAGGCCAAAAAGGGAGGAATATCATGGAGATTAATGCAGATTTCTCCAAACCGGTGGTTATGCATTCCGACCAGATTGAATGGCAGCCCTCGCCCATGAAAGGCGTGGAGCGGCGCATGCTGGACCGGATCGGGGAGGAAGTTGCCCGCGCCACGACCATCGTTCGTTATGCGCCGGGGAGTCATTTCTCGGCACATACCCACACCGGTGGAGAAGAATTCATCGTACTCGATGGCGTGTTCCAGGACGAGCACGGTGACTTCCCAGCGGGCAGCTATGTGCGCAACCCCCCAACCACGTCACATATTCCGGGCTCTGAAACGGGCTGCACGATATTTGTGAAACTGTGGCAGTTCGACCTGGCCGACCGGACCCAGTTGAGCAAGAATATGGAGGCCGGGCTGGGGGTCCCGGTGGGCGGCGTTGCCACCACAAAGCTGCATGAGGACGATCGTGAGATCGTGACCTACAGCCAGCTCGATGCGGGGGCGACACTGACCTCTGAGGCGCCCGGCGGAATCGAGCTGCTGGTGATCGAAGGTTCGGTCACCAGGGATGGCGAGATGCTGGCCAGGCATGACTGGCTGCGCCTCCCTGAAGGACACAGGTTGTCCGTGGCGGCCGGGGACGGCGGCGCCAAGATCTGGATGAAAACGGGGCACCTGCGATTTGCCGGGGCACCGAGGGTATAAGGCCCGGCAATAGCGGGATTGCAAAGGCAAACAGGTGAATAACCATGAACCGTGATACCAGAACAGCCCTGATGGACCTTGCCGAGCACACCGTTCGGTCACGGGGCTTTGACGGGTTCAGCTATGCGGATCTGGCTGAGGCCATCGGCATTCGAAAGGCCTCGATCCATTATCATTTCCCCACCAAGGCGAAGCTCTCCGAAGCCTTGATCGAGCGCTATCAGACCAGTCTGCAGCAGGGTCTGACCGAGATAGATGCAGCCCATGCCAGCGCCGGCGCGCGCCTCAAGGCACTCATTGCCCTGTACCGCGGGGCCTTACATGATGGCCAGACCGTGTGTCTGTGTGTTGCCTTTTCGACCTGCCGCGAAAGCCTGTCCGACACTGTCATTGCCAGAGTCGGCGCCATTCGCGCAATGGTCTTGCAGTGGATTACAGCAACGTTTGAGCTGGGGCACAGGGATGGATCCGTCTCGGCCATCCTGGGTCCCGCCGATGAAGCGCAGGCGACCCTGGCGATGCTGGAAGGAGCCCACCTTGCCGCGCGCACCGAAGAAGACCTCGCCGTGTTTGATGCCGCAACGCGACTGCTGCGCGCCCGCTGCCAGTAACGACGGGACAGGAATCGCGCTTTGAGCGAGCGATTAAATTCGTGTTCGCTCACGTGGCGACATTTCCTGTGAGCTTTGGTCGATGTCTACCCGTACATAATCGCTACGCAAATTGACTCATAACGAGCGAAAAGGAGCAAACAGATGATGAGCACCCTGAAAACAGCACTGGCAGCAGCCACGCTGTCACTCACTGTTGCCAGTACGCAGGTACTGGCAGAAACGCAAACCAGAACCATTGAGTATCAAGTCGGCGACGAGACCTTTACCGGCTACATGGCCTGGGATGATGAATTCGGGCAAAAGCGCCCGGGGGTTCTGGTGGTCCATGAATGGTGGGGGCACAATGAATTCGCCCGGAATCAGGCGGAACGGCTTGCTTCCGCCGGCTATACAGCGTTTGCGCTGGATATGTATGGCTCTGGCAAACAAGCCGACCATCCCGATACTGCCCAGAAATTCATGCAGGAAGCCACCAGGGACATGGACCAGGTTAAGGCACGCTTCATGAAGGCGATGGACATCCTGAAGAACCACGAAAGTGTTGATGGGTCCCGAATTGCAGCACAAGGTTACTGCTTTGGCGGTGCCGTTGTTCTCAACATGGCGCGCATGGGTGTCGATCTGGACGGCGTTGTCAGCTTCCACGGTGCGCTCGGCAGCCCCCTCCAGGCTGAACCCGGGTCCGTAAAAGCCAGGGTCCAGGTGTATACCGGCGGTGCCGACAAGCTGGTCCCCTCGGATCAGGTGGCGAGCCTGGTCAAAGAGATGCAGGATGCCGAAGTCGATCTGACACTGGTGAGCTTCCCCGGAGTGCTGCACTCATTTACCAACCCGGGTGCCGACAGGATCGCCGAGGAGTTCGGCATGCCGGTGGGTTATGACGAAGCGGCTGCCGCCCGCTCCTGGGATGGCACCATGCGTTTCTATAAGGCCATCTTCGCCGAGTAACACAAGCGAATGCAAAAAAACCGAAACCGGCAGTATTTACAGTGAATTCTGGAACATCAACCGAAAAGCATGAGGAGGTGCAACATGGCAACTGAGAGTTTACCGCGGTTCAATGATGACAATCGTCCAGGCTACAAGTCGCTGGGCAACTCGGGTCTGTTCGTCTCCGAACTGTGCCTGGGCACCATGACCTTCGGCGGTGATGAGGACATCTGGGGGCTGATCGGCCAGTTGCAGCAGGAACAGGCCGACGAACTGGTGAAGATCGCCCTGGAAGCGGGGATTAACTTTATCGATACCGCCAACATCTATGGTTTCGGCGCCAGCGAGCGCATCGTCGGCCAGTCCCTGAAGAACCTCGGCGTTCGCCGGGAAGATGTCGTGCTGGCCACCAAGGTGCTCGGCCCGATGGGCGAGGGCCCCAATGCCCGTGGCGCTTCCCGCGGCCACATCATGAATGAATGCAAGGCGAGCCTGGCGCGCCTGCAAACGGATTATATCGACCTGTACCAGATCCACGGTTTTGACCCGGCCACCCCGATCGAGGAAACCCTGGAGGCACTGAACACCCTGGTGCGACAGGGCCATGTGCGGTACGTGGGTCTGTCCAACTGGGCCGCCTGGCAGGTGATGAAAGCCATCGGCATCAGCCAGGCCCGCAACCTGTGCCCGATCATATCCCTGCAGGCCCACTATACCCTCGTAGGTCGCGACCTGGAGCGGGATATTATTCCGATGCTGGAATCTGAGAACGTCGGTCTGATGGTGTGGAGCCCGCTGGCAGGCGGTTATCTGTCCGGTAAATACGAGGGGCCGGACGTGTCCGAGGAAAACCGGCGTGCCAAGTTTGACTTTCCGCCTGTCGACCGTGAGCGGGGCAGCGACGTCATCAAGGTGATGCGGGAGATTGCCGGCGGAAAGCAGATCGACGGCGAGCCGGTTACCGTAGCCCAAATAGCCCTGGCGTGGCTGCTACACCAGAAGCCTGTATCCAGTATTATCGTTGGCGCCAAGCGGCCGGAGCAGCTGAAAGCCAATATCCAGGCAGCGCAGATCCGGTTGTCTGGCGAGGAACTTAATACGCTCGACGAGGTGAGCCGTATACCGGAGGAGTATCCGGGCTGGATGATGAAAATGATGGCCGGGTATAGGGACTCTACTGAGTCCTGATTCTTCACATCGCGCTGCGCCCCGGCGGCGCAGCCGCTCAACTTGAGAAGTGGCCTATGCTGTCAACACGTAAACGTCCGTGACTACTTCAATCTTCTATCTGTAAGCGAAACCAGAGTGCATAAAGCGCCGGAACAAACAACAGCGTGATCAGAGTGCCGACCGCCACGCCCCCTATAAGGACATAAGCCAGCGGCCCCCAGAACAGGTCAAAGGTCAGAGGTACAAACGCCAGAACGGCCGCCAGGGCAGTGAGCACCACGGGGCGGGCGCGTTGGACTGCCGCCTCGACCACGGCTTCCCGGGCAACCATCCCTGCTTTGAAGTTGTCCTGCACCTGTTGGGTCAGAATCATGGTATTTCGCATCAGGATGCCGCCCAGGCCAATCAGTCCCAGCAACGCGGTAAAGCCAAAGGGTTGGTTAAACAGCAGCAAAGCCAGCACAGCGCCAATCAGCCCCAGTGGCGCGGTGGCCAGAACGGTCAATGTGCCGATAAAGGAACGCATCTGAAGCATGATGAAGATCAGCATCAACGCCAACATCACCGGTTGTAATGTCTGGATGGACGCATTGGCTTTGGCTGATTGCTCCACCGTACCGCCGATTTCAATACGGTAACCCTCCGGCAACTGTTCACGCAGGCCAGTCATCGCACTCCAGATCTCCTTGGTGACATCCGGTGGCTGGGCACCTTCTACATCGGCCTGAACGGCCAGGAAGAGGTCACGGTTGTAACGCTTTATAACGGGCTCCTCATAGCGAACCTGCCACTTGCCCAGTTGCTGTGCGGAAAGTTTGCGGCCGTCGCGGGTCTTGATTTCAAGATCTTCGGGCATCATCACTTCGCCACGGGCATTACGCGCCACCAGTTGAACGCTCCTTATTCCCTGACGTAGCTCGGTGACGGCCACTCCGCGAAGTTGGAACTGCAGTTGCCGGGCAACTTCTGCCGGGGTCAGGCCGATCCAACCCAGGTTTTCCGGGTCCAACTCAAGATAGAGAGTGGGTACGCGCTCATCCCATTCGAGATGCGGCATGACGATATTCGGATGCCCGGTCATAAGAGTCCGGATCTGGTGCGCGATCTCTCTGAGTTGATCGGGTTCCGGGCCCAACACTCGAAAACTGACCGGCCAGGCCACCGGGGGACCATACAGCAAACGCGTTACCCGCACTCGTGCCTCCGGAAACTCACCCACCGCGATTCTGGTTTCCAGCGCCGAGATGATGCGATCGCGCCCTTCAACGTCCTGCCCGATGGCAATCAGCTTGGCAAATGCCGGGTCCGGCTGCTCGGGGTTGGCAGATACGAAAAACCGGGGGGCACCGGCACCGATGTAAGCGGAAAGGCTTTTCACCTCCGGCATGTCCATCAATATCGCTTCCAGGCGTTTGACAGTTTCATCTGTGGTGGCGATAGCGCTTCCCTGTGGAGCAAAGACGCTGATCAGAACTTCGGGGCGATCAGAACTGGGAAAAAACTGCTTCTGCACCTGGGTTGCCATACCGAAAGCACTGATCACCAGCAAACCCAACGTGATAAAAACGACGGTTTTGCGGTATTGCACACACCAGGTAATCACCCCGCGCAACCTGTGGGGTCATAATAAAGTTGGTAACACCATAAAAGAGTTGGTAACTTTATAATAAAGTTGGTAACTAGCGGCCTATGTGGCAAAGTTAGGCTATTCTCCTCGGGAGTGATAGGGAATGGCCAACTACAAACTCGACAAGAAAACCCAGAAGTGGATCAAAGAAGAACGTGGTAAAGGCAGCGGTAAGGATTACCATCCATGGCTGACCGTCAGAGATCTATCTTCCAGGGGGCGCTCGCATCGAGTGATGGGCCACCTGACAGGACGAACTCATCATTTCTTCTCAGATACAGAGTTAGCCGCGTTCCTGCTACTTGAATGGAACCCGGATGTCACCGACATCCGTGAACAATTTCCTCTCCGAATAGAAGACACCCTCTCAGTGGCTGAGCAAGCCAATATTCGCCACCCCGAAGCAGGCGGATACCATCAGATCATGTCCAGCGATTTTGTGGTTGACCTTTCCACGCCTTCCGGGCCAAAGAGATTCGCCGTTCAGGTGAAAACCTCGCCCGACCTCATGGATTCGCGCACAGTCGAAAAACTGGAAATTGAGCGCCGGTATTGGAAACGTAAAGGCATCCCCTGGTATCTGATAACCGAGAAGCAGATGCCTCCTATCGTAATGGCAAATCTGGATCTGTTTTACTCGGCCCGGGTCCAAAGTGAGAGCCTGGAGATCCTATTCCAGAGTTTGCCAATCTATGTCGAGGTGTTGGCAAACAATCCTAATGCCAGGCTATCCGATGTCGGCATGATGGTTGACCATTCCTATTCACTGGAGCCAGGCACATCGCTCGCAAGATTACGGGCGCTGGCAGCTTTAAGGGCATTGACGTTTGATATATCCATTCCCTGGATCAAGCTGGTATCACAAGACTTACAGGTGGTTGAGGACATCGCGCTGCTGAGGGCAAGTTATGCTGCGAATCAATGACGTCTTCCAGCTGGAGCAGGAACGGCATCGCATATTGGCACTGGCGGACCAACATGTGCTCTGGATAAATATTGACTCAGATAAAGCATGGCCGGAGTTGGTAAGAACCGCTGAGATCGAACAATGGATACTTGATGAATCACTGCGCCGGGTAGAAGATCCCTATCAGGAGCTTGCCGCACTGATCGTCGAACAAGGCAGTAAAGCCCAGGTGATTCGGGATCAGCGATATGAATTAATAGCTCCTCTGCTTGCTGATGAAGAAATTTATTACCGTAGTGGCAGGGGCCGGTTAGTTCAGTCGCGTAGCGATGAAACTGGCACACCCAGGAAATCGCTTTATAAAAACCTTCGGCAGTACTGGCAGCGCGGTGCAATGCCCAACGCTCTGTTGCCGGATTACCGAAAATCCGGGGGAAAAGGGCAGAAAAAAGTTTCCAAGAAGAAACTGGGTCGACCCCGGAAAACCTCACCGGGTACCGGGATTACCGTTGATGCCTCCATCGAAAAGATGTTCCGTCTGGTACTTGATCGCTACTATGTGAACGACAAAGGCCATTCCCTGCCATACGCCCATAGACGATTCATCGACATGTTCGAGGCCGCCAACCCAAATGTGCAGCCCGAAGATTATCCAACAATTGCTCAAATAAGATATTTCTATCACCGAGAGTATGAGAATGCGGACCGCATTCGCCTTAGAGTAAACAGAATCTCCTACCAAAAAGATATTCGGCCCTTAATAGGGACTGCCACAGCAGGAGTGGTGGGGCCAGGCTCAAGGTATGAAGTTGATGCGACGATTGCCGATGTTTACCTGTTATCGGCCGACCGGCAACGAGTCATCGGTCGTCCTACTCTGTATGTGGTGGTTGATGTTTTTAGCCGCATGGTGACCGGCTTCTACATCGGTTTGGAAAACCCATCCTATGTGACAGCAATGAATGCACTGTCTACGTCGATGTTAGACAAGTCTGAACTCTGTGCCCGTTATGGCGCGGAGATTACTTCAGAGCAGTGGCCAACCGTTGGCGTGCCAGATGCGATTCTCGCGGACCGTGGGGAATTACTGGGGCACCAGATTGAATCCCTGGAAAAAGCATTTGGCGTGCGCATTGAGACCACCCCGCCATACCGGGGAGATGCAAAAGGCATTGTCGAGCGTTATTTCCGAACCCTCCAAGCAGAATTCAAGCCGTTTACGCCCGGTGTGGTAACAGGCACAAAAGTTAGAAAGCAGGGCGGAAAGGACTACAGGCTGGATGCAACGCTAACTCTGGACGATTTCACCCAAATCATGGTCGCCTCGATTCTTCACCGAAATCAATATGCCGTGTTGTCGAAGTACGACCGTGATCCGGATATGCCAAACGATATGGCGTTAACCCCGCTCAATATCTGGAATTGGGGCATAAAGAATCGAACTGGTCGGTTGAAGAACGTATCGGAACAAGCCCTGCGGATTGCTTTGTTGCCGCGTCAAAAAGTCTATCTTTCTGATCTGGGGGTTAGTTGTTTTGGCGCTTACTACACGTCGAAGGAGTTGTTAGCCTCCGGATGGCTCCACCGTAACGGAGAACGCAGAGTCACAGACCTTCAGGCAGCCTACGATCCTGCAGTGGCTGATCATATTTATCTGTTCCCGGAAAAAGACAGTTCGGAATACTGGGTGTGTTCTCTGACCGATCGCTCACGCCAGTTTCGCGGCAAGTCCATGTGGGAGTTATGGACCAGCCAGGAAGAACAGCGAAAAGCCACGAGCGCCGCAAAAGTGGCCGAGACAATCAGTAAACGGGACCTGGAAAATCTGGTCAGCAACACCATCAAAAACGCCGAGCGTTCCCGTCCCACCATCAATAAACAGCAATCCAAAGCCGAAACGGTCAGGGGCATACGAGATAATCGCAAGCAAGAGCGAGATGCTCAAAGGGCCGAACAGACAAAAGCCCGGCAGCCCGACAATAGGAAACCGAAATCTGATGTAACCTACCTACATGGCAAACCCGACGATGGCGCCTATCCGGATTTACTGGATGAGCTGTTTGGAGACGACGAATGACCTTACCTTCCGGCATGGTAACTGCTGTTTACCAGGACACGGGAATACCGTCATACCATGGAAATCCACTGATTGAGGCTTTACCGCCAATTCCAGACCGTAAACAGCTCATAGCCGGGCTCAGTGAGACCACGGAGCTCCGACCGTCCGAAATATATCTGGACGGTCAGAGACGGGTTCATATCATCTCCCAGCTACTGGACGGCTTCTTTCAGCCGCTGGCACGCCATATTGAGCTGGAAGCAAAAATCTCGATCATGCTGCGCCAGGGGTACGTGGGTCGAAACATTGCTACTGGCGACCTCTCGGCCCACTTACAGAACGGCTATGAGCGCATCAAGAGTGGAGACTTGAAGGCATTCCGGTTTGACCATGTTGAGTCGACTGCGAAAAGCTTGGCGTTTATCGGGTGCTCGGGCTCCGGGAAAACCAGCTCTCTGAACCGTATTCTGGCAACGTATCCGCAGATGATTCACCACCCGGAACACAATTTCACACAGATTGTCTTCCTGAAAATCGACTGCCCCCACGATGGTGCTCTCAAGAGCCTATGCCATAACTTTTTCCGGGAAATCGATTCCATTCTAGGAACAGATTATGTCCGGCGCTACGGAGAAAAACGCCACGGCGTAGAAACAATGATTGCGTTGATGTCGCAGCTGGCAAACACCTATGCGATTGGCTTACTGGTCATTGATGAAATTCAGCACTTGAATGTTCGCGCCTCAGGCGGAGCGGAGAAAATGCTGAACTTCTTCGTAACGTTGGTAAACGAGATCTCCGTGCCGGTGGTAATGGTCGGAACACCAAAGGCTCGACCTGTCTTTGAAACCGACCTGAGGTCTGCTCGGCGCGGGGCGGGGTTTGGCTCCATATTATGGGAACCCCTGCGCCAGCCCACAGCTGAAGAAAATGTAGATCGAACCGAATGGGGCGCATTCACAAAAAAGCTCTGGAAGTACCAGTGGCTGACCAAAGCCAGTGACACTATGCCGGATGATTTAAGGGATCTTTGGTTCGACTTGTCTCAGGGCATCATGGATGTCGTCATCAAGTTGTTCGTGTTGTCCCAGATACGGGCGGTTGTAACAGGCACGGAACGAATCACGCCCAATATCATGAAAAAGGTTTATCACGACGAACTGAAGCCGATACACCCGATGATGGAAGCTCTGCGTTCCGGAGACCCGAGCAAGATAGCCCAATACTCAGACCTCACGATCCCTGATGTGGATAAGAAGATTTTGGAGCTCAGTACCCTCCTGGATTCAAGCAAAGACCAGATCCGGAAATCCGTTCAGTACAACGGCAACGATCAGGCAATTCGGCTGCACAACCTGCTGGTTGATATGGGCCATGAATCAGACCTTTTGGAACCGTTAATTCAACGAGCGTTCGAGGAGTACCCTGACCTACAGCTGAAAGACCTGATGCCCATCATTCTTAACTGGTACCAGTCTTCCGAGAAGACGCTACCGGTGACGGGAAAGCAAAAAATCAAATCGATTAAAATGAAAGAATGGCACACCCTTGAGTCAGACGATTTGCGCTTTATGCACTCCCAGGCGGCGAACGAGGACGAAATGCTGGATGCCGCGCGTCAATCGGGTCTGGTTTTTAACAGCGACGAGTGGCTCGGTTTTGGTAACCAGGCTTAGCTGCCATGCTGAACTTCCCGGTTCCGTACCCTGAGGAGCTGATATATAGCACAGTGGCCAAGGCAGGTATTCGGAAAGGAATTGCCAGCCCCAAGGAATTACTGACCGAAATTTATGGCAACCGCAATGTTATTGCAACGCTGGATTTGCCCAATCAATTGTCGAGGATTTCTCGGTGGCTGCCCCCTGATTATAGCGTTGAAGTGAT
The DNA here is from genome assembly GCF_056857895.1 of Marinobacter sp. B-21. Taxonomy (NCBI): domain Bacteria; kingdom Pseudomonadati; phylum Pseudomonadota; class Gammaproteobacteria; order Pseudomonadales; family Marinobacteraceae; genus Marinobacter; species Marinobacter sp. B-21. The sequence goes on along the minus strand of NZ_JBSXNZ010000087.1, from coordinate 3,257 downwards.
TGCCTACTGCCACACGCTATTCCCCTTGTATGCCCCGTTTATCCCGGAAGAACGCCGAAAACGGTGCCTGGCATGGATGGCTGGAAAATCTCGAGGTGCGGCCCACCTGGCGATGGGTGTCGCTGCATCGCTTGTAAAAGTGCCTGGCCGTGTTCGATATTGTCCCGGGTGCCTCAAAGAGCAACAACGTACCTATGGAGAGTATTTCTGGAAGCGGGAGTGGCAGATAGCCGGAGTGGACTGTTGTGAGAAGCACGGCGAACTCTTACATACGGCCATTACCCGCCCCTTAGTCGATCAGCACCGCTACCATGACGCTTCGCCAGCCACTTGTCCGATATTCCCTCAAAAACCTGCTCGTAACGAATCAAAGATGGTTCTGACTCAGGTTAGGGAGCTATTGGAACAGCGACCGGCCATTTCACCGAGTTATGACCAGTGGTCTTCTCACTACCACCGATTGGCTCAACAGTCTGGTTTTATTCGCGGCCAGGCTCACATTGACCATGCCGCCATTGCCAAGTCTGTTTCAGATCACTGGCCTGCGAGGTTTTTGCGCCGATATGGTTTGGGAATAGATCGGAATTCGGATTACTGCTGGCTACGAGCGATTTTCCGGAAGCACCGGAAATCCTTTAGCTATCTGCAGCACATCGTTGTTCACCAAGCGTTGATCCCTGAGTGCTGGTCTATTACCGATGTTATTGAGGGTGTCAGAGAGTTGCCCTTGCCCGTACCTCCAGAATCATTAGAGTCAACCGGAAAGGCACACATTGGGTCTAAAGATGGTTTGACGCCAGATCAGAACGACTGGATTAAAATGCTGGCAGACCGGTCACCGAAAAAGGCCCGTGTGGCGGCCCCGGCACTTTACGCCCGGTTGTATCGGTACGATCGATTGTGGCTGAAGCAGGTCAATCAAGCTCAACCACGAACACAGGTTCTTAAAAGAAAACCGAGAATTGATTGGCGGCAGCGGGACCGGCATTATTTAACCAAACTGCGGGAAATTCTCAGGTTTTTGCGTGCGGCCCCACGCGGCCCCCGGCATTCACAAACGTATTTGCTGAAACAACTGGGTAAGCTCTCCACGCTGGAAAAGACACTCGATCGGTTGCCGCGAACCCGGCGACTGCTGGCACGTTATACCGAAAGCGTTCCCGAATACCAGGTACGGCGGCTGAGAAACGCTTGGTGGGAATTAAAGCAGGAGTTTCAGTACCCACCACGTTGGCGTTTGATCCGTATCGCCGGGCTAAGTGAAACACGGCTTACCGACCAAGCACGGGATTACTTGCATGGCCTCGAAGAGAACGAAGAAGACACCAACGATCAAGGGAATCAAGGACAACAGCCAGGTTAAAGAAATTGGCTCAATGGTTCGTGATCTGCGAACTCCAAACTGGTACATCGAGGTGAAGCTGGATCCGGCCCAAGAAAAGGAAAAGTTTGGCATATCCCAGCTGGGCCTGATACCGAGGCGGCGTGCGTTAAATGTGACAAAGGCCGGAGGCTCCAAAGTTGCCGGTTATGAAAAGGACTTAAAGATAAACAGTACCAGCACCTGGTCGTCTTGCCGGATAGCCGACTGTCCAATAGTAAACATTCGCAGGCAGGGAGACCGGCAGCAATGGTGTTTTAGCTTTGAAGCCGGCGATACACAGTTTTTCCTGCCACAAATAGAAATGGCCCGGGCCCTTTTTTTCCATTCTGCCTACCTGACTCGCCTAGCAATGAACCCGAATGGATTAGACGAGGAATTCGACGTTCAGATGGGTGAGAACCCGAATAGGGCAGAGATCCATATCTTGCCAAGTAGCTCACTGCCTAGGGTAGTGCGAGGTAACCCCAGCCAACGCAGAATGCTGGCGTGGCTTCTGTTGGATAAAAAGGTTCGGAACTCGTTTCAAAGCATCGCCCAATACCAACTGACAGAGGGCGAAGTTAGAAATGGTCGCCGGTACTGGCCGTTCCGTTTCGATCCCCCGCCTTTAGAAAACGTGAAAATGAAGGTGCGAGGTCAATACGCCAAAGAGTCTGAGCTTTTTTTCGTGTATGAAATACACAGTCTTACAAACCTGAGCAGCCAGATCCCGAAAGAGATAGAGTTCTTCGATCCGAAATTCAAGGAGCAAAAAGCAGGGAAAAAAGGCAGTACCACAGAAAGAGGGGGAACGGATGGCCCACCGGAGATTAATGATGACGAGCTGCCAACTACCGGTGCAGATGAGTACGTGCTGGAGGTCCCGGAAGTAGAATTGGAGTTCTCCGAGCCTGCTTACACTACCCGCAAGCCTTCGGATGGCAGACGTAAGTCTGCTGCCAGAAAGGGAAAATCAGAGGGAGGCGTTGTTGATCTGGCTGACGGCACAACGGATGTCAGTACTGATGAGCCAACCGTTCGAGGAGAGCTGCCAGCGGGTGTTTCTGATGGCATTGATGACCAGAGTGAGGATTCACATCTATTCACCCACAAATTTGAAGCATTTATTGCCATGAGCGACCTGTTGGAAATCAAAGGTTGCCGAATCGTGGCTGAAGAATGATTCCGCTACCGGCGCTGAAAGGTCACTCGAAATATCGACTGCCAGATGGCAACCCAAGATACTTGCTTTACCGTGTGTTCAGATATCAAAACCAGAATTATGCATTGGTGGAGGTTGATACCGTAGGCTCTGAAGCAAGACTCTCGACACTGCTTCTGAAGCAACCATCTGAAAAATACGATTGGCACTCAAAGCTTTCGGCTATGGGCTGGTCGTTGGTGAAGACTTCCTTACGTTGGCCCACCAATAAGAGGCTTGAAAAGGACTTTCCTGCCGGGTTTCGTCGAGTTCCTCATCAACAAAACATCCAATCAAGACTGGGCCGAAAAGACACCGCTACATTGAGCCATTGGATGGGCCGGCTCTATTCTGTACTTGCTGATTTACATACATCCATTTGATCCAGTATGATTGGCGGAGCAAATCGCGGGCGCTCAATGATTACATGGCAGAGATGGCCATGCTTGGCTAAGCTATTGTTTCATTGATTTATGTGTGGCGTGATTGATGGTTTACCGGCAGTAATAATGACCCAGTCAAATTTCTTCAATGATAAAGCGCGCTGCCTAATTGCTGTTGAACTAAACCGCTTCGCGGTAGCGAGTAAGCCGGGGAGTTTCCCGCGAGATCAGGTGGATTGACGGATACTTTTGATGAGCCCAGGTGGGCTTTTCAGAAGAGGAGAATCCGTCATGACACCGTTACGTCAGA